>CATMGX010000007.1:0-29399 GCA_950067765.1 uncultured Fidelibacterota bacterium | reverse complement strand
TAGAAACGTTTGAGGATGTTTGGGAACTCACATCTTATCAAGGCAATATTTTGCTGAAGGATGGGGAACCCTTTATTCATGCACACATTACCATCTCAGATCATGATTTGGGTGTGAAAGGCGGTCATTTATTCGAAGCAAAAGTGGGTGCCGTTGGTGAATTTATTTTGCGAAGAATAGATACAGATGGTAAAAGAGAATTTGACCCGAACATTGGTCTATTTTGTATGGATTTTAACGATTAGGAGACAAAAATGGAACGACACGTCATTACGGATGCACATGCACCCAACCCAATTGGATCTTACAATCAGGCGGTTATCGCCAATGGATTTGTATTTACGGCGGGGCAGATTGCCATCGATCCGAATACAAATAAGTTGATCGAGGGTGATTTCAAGGATCGCGTTGTGCAAGTGTTTAAAAATTTATCGGCCATTTTGGAGCGGGCAGGAACCGATTTATCCAAGGTAGCCAAATTCACTGTGTTTTTGACGGATATGGCCCACTATGGCGCCGTGAATGCAGTCTTTAATGAATATTTGAATGAAGATGATGCACCGGCCAGATCTTTGGTGGCTGTATCCGGTTTACCTGCGGGTACGGATGTAGAAATAGAATGCATTGCTGCATTGTAAAATCTGAATGATCCAAAAGGCACTTACGCTCCTATTATTTACAATGACTGTTGTGGCTCAAGAAGCGGATAGTCTTTCGGCAAAAACACCTGGCCAGGCTGTGAAAAGAGCATTGTTGTTTCCCGGTGGTGGACAATTTTATAACGGCCAGCCGATCAAGGGTGGTTTACTGATTGGTGCGGCATTTGCATCTGGATTATTATATTTGGATTTTGCCAATAAATACAATAATTATGATGGGAATGATGTCACTCAAAAAGTAACATATTTAAAGCAGAGAAACAAATATGGATGGTGGATAGGATTTGTCTATATTTACGGCCTTCTCGATGCCATAGTTGAAGCACATTTGCATCCATTCAATGACATTATGAACGAAGATTTAGAGAAGCCTATTCAAAAAGAGGAAGAAAAATAATGAGTCAAAATCGTGAACAATGGGGGTCAAAGTTAGGATTTATCCTGGCGGCATCGGGCTCGGCAGTTGGTATTGGAAATATTTGGAAATATCCCTCAATGGCTGGCCAAAATGGAGGCGGTGCTTTTACGTTAGTCTACTTGGCATGTATCCTGGTTGTGGGATTATCAATTGTAATCGCTGAATTTGTCATTGGGCGTAAAACCCAATTAAGTCCGGTGGGCGCCTTTGAAAAACTGGCTCCGGGTACCAATTGGAAATGGGTGGGATATCTTGGCGTAGCATCTGCTTTTGTCATTCTTTCTTTTTACGGCGTTGTGGGTGGGTGGATATTAAAATATATCATTGATTCGTTTTCTGGCGGTTTTGACGCGTTGGCGGGTAATCCTGAAGCAGCGGGAGCCATGTTTAATGGATTTATCACCAGTGCGTGGAGTCCCGTAATTTACCAGGTTTTATTTATGGCTTTGTGCATTTGGGTTATCGTTAATGGCGTGAAAGGCGGCATTGAAAAATGGTCCAAAGTTATGATGCCCCTTATTGTGATTCTTTTGGGAATGTTGGCTATTCGAGGTATGACATTACCCGGTGGAATGGAAGGTCTTTCATTCTTGTTTAATCCACGTTTTGAAGATCTGACTGCCTCAGCCATTGTGTTGGCGCTTGGTCATTCATTTTTTACGGTGAGCCTGGGGATGGGGACCATGATTACTTACGGTAGTTATCTTGATAAAAAACAAAATTTACTCAATTCCGCCCTTTGGGTGATCTTTTTGGATACAGCCATCGCCATGCTGGCAGGGGTCGCAATTTTTACAACAGTGTTTGCATTGGGCGCAAATCCAGCAGAGGGGCCCGGACTTATCTTCGTTGTTTTGCCGACCGTATTTGCTCAAATGGCCGGTGGCGCTATTTGGAGCACCATGTTTTTTATCCTCCTTTTCATGGCAGCATTGACATCAGCAATATCAATACTTGAAGTGGTAACCGCTTATTTTATTGACCAAAAAGGATGGTCTCGTAAAAAAGCCACCATTCAGTTTGGCGCTGTGATTACGATTGTGGGTGCATTCTGTTCATTCTCTTTAGGTGGTGGCATCAATATTACAGAATTTCTGGGAATGCCATTTATGGATTTTATGGATTATCTATCCTCGAAATACATGCTGCCTATTGGTGGGATGCTAACAGCCATATTCGTCCTGAAAAAATGGGGTGTCTCCAATTATTTGGTTGAGCTAAAAAATGGTATGGAGGGAAAGAACTTTTCTCCTCAATTAGTGAAAGCAATTCTCACCATCGCCGCCGCCGTTGTGGCCTTTATCCTTTTCAATGAAGTATATGCCAAAATTTTCGGCAAAGCTCTTATCGGCTAGGATGCTGGCAGAGAAGTATTTTCCCCCAGGTTCCGGGCGCTATGGCCGTTTAGCCACTATTGCAGAAAAGATGGATGGCTTTGCTGCACACAAACCTGAGCGTTGGTTCGGCGTTTGGGCCATGGTTCTCGCCGGTGCGAATGTGGCATTCCATGTCCATGACCGATGGTTCTACTGGGATTGGTCCACATTCTCATTTCTATTTATGGCAATTCTAATATTTTCTGTCTGGTTGGAAAAATTCATTCAAAAGTTTCCAGTATTCCCCAAAAAGGTAGATTCTATAAAATCAGGCGGTTTCACGATACTCATTGGTTTTCTTCTATTTCTATTGGGAACGATTCCCGAAGGATTTAATGTGGATGTATTGGTTTTTGGCCTTCCTTATTTCATTTTCTTTTTGGTAGGACATATGACTTATAGCATCCCGATTCAGGTGAAAGATAACGGTGAGAACCATTCTCCCACTAAAGGTGAAATGGCACCTATGTTGGCTATTATAATTGTACTAACCAGTTTATCAGTTGTGGCTGGCGTCATCCATGATGACCCCATGATTTCAACCATCGCGGCTGTGTATAGCCCATTTCCAATAGTGGCTCTCATTTTTCCAGCGGCGGTGAGACATTTACAACGGTGCCGCATGTATGTGGTTTTTATTCCGGCTATGTTTCTGGCCGTACGATTCCCCTGGTTTCTTATACTAACCGTTTTGTTATTTTGGATGTTAAGGCATTATCATTATTTTCGTCATGGCGAGGTGAAGCCATCTTTTAAAGTGGATTTACCCACTGGTTACAGTGATTAAAACGGCCCATTGTTGATGGACCGTCCGACCCTCTTAAAAACACTCCAATTAGATTCATTCATTGCTCTGGATTTTGAGACCACAGGTCTCCAACCGGAGGTTGATCGTGTCATCGAAGTGGCGGCCATTTTGTTTAAAGATGGAGAACCGGCTGATCGTTATACCACCTTGGTTAATCCAGGGATTCCCATTCCCAAGCTTATAGAGGAAATCACGGGTATTACCAATAATATGGTTGCAGATGCGCCGTCTGAAAGCAGCATCATAGATGAATTCTTTCAGTTTATGGGGGATATACCTATTGTGGCACACAATACGCCATTTGACCTTGCCTATTTAGAGGCCATGGCAGACCGCCATGACAAGAAACTTCCTGATCGGAAATATTACGATACTCTCACATTGTCGCGGGGAATGTTATATTTTCAGCCGGCCCATAATTTGAGTGCAGTTTCGGATTATTTTAGTTTGTCCACAGAAGGGGCCCATCGGGCGGAGTCAGACACAGAAAATTGTGGACAAATTTTTGTGGAGCTTATTGAAGAAGCATCAAGTTATAGTCTGGATCTTATTTCCAGAATAGTAGCCTTACTCAAACCCTTTCAAGTTCATAACAAAGAGCTATTTATTAATTTGGCAAGTGCACTCATCAAAACGGGTGATTTAAAAAATGGGCTTACCGAATCCAAAATTCAGAAACCGACCAATATCAACGTTTTTATTCATGAAGGGAAAAAAGACATTTCTAATCGGAATAGCACGGAAGTCTTTGGTCCAGATGGTGATTTAGATCAATCCTACGAAGCATATGAAGATCGTCCAAACCAAGCTTATTTCAGTCAATTTGTGGATGACATTCTGACCAGTCCCAGGGGGATTGGCATCGCGGAGGCGGGGACTGGATTGGGTAAAAGTATGGCCTATTTATTTCCTGCCATTAAGTATAACCTGACCCATCCGGATGATGGCCCGATCATTGTTTCCTGCTACACCAAACACCTACAGGATCAATTGTTTAACAAGGATTTACCCCGACTAACCCATGCCATCGATTCATCTGTACAGGCGGTGGTGATGAAAGGGCGGAGTAATTATCTATGTAAGTCTCGATTAAATTGGCTCATTGGCGGTACAGATAAAATGTTGAATGGGGAGGAAGCCATGTACCTGATTCCCCTCATGGTTTGGCTGGAATGGACCCAAACGGGAGATATGGATGAATGTCCGGGGTTCACCAATGGATTTACATATCGACTCATGGCGTTGGTTCAAAGCGAACCGGGATTTTGCACGTCCCCTATTTGTTCTCGGCACGGCGGGTGCTTTTTTGGTCCATTGCGAAAATTGGTTTATCAAGCCAATTTGATTGTGGTGAACCATGCGCTTCTACTATCTGAAGGAAAAGCGCGAATGGATGCGGGAGAAGGGATGGGGTTTTTACCGGAACATCAATCCGTTATTATTGATGAAGCCCACAATATTCCCCAGGCGGCTTATCGCCAGTTTACATCTGTATTAGATCAGCGATCTCTCAAGTATTTTCTGGAACGGATTGACCCGGATCACTCACATTCAATTCGGTGGAATAATCAACTGAAATCTATTGGAGGACTCCATCCGCAGTTTGAGGGTATGAGAAGGGACTTGGCCCGAACGATTGATAGCTGCCGAGAATCTGTGAAAGACTTTTTCGATCAAATGGCAGAAAATAGCCTATATAAGTTTGATCCCAATGCCAAGTATTCTACCAAGCTCATTATTGCCAATTTAACCGAAGAATTCGGCCCATTATCTGCCGATTTGGAACGAATGAATCGGGGGCTTCACTCGGTACGGAATCAAGTACGTAAACTGCGGGAAGCATTGATGGATATTGATGAAACAAAAGAAGACTTTCTGGAACTCCATCAGTTATTTGATCGCGGTGAAGGTTTAATGACAGATTCCTTATTACTCATTCAAGCCTTAACAAGTAATCAGGATAACGATAATGTGTATTGGTATGAAGGCAATTTCAGAAATATAGGCGGTCGCACCCGATTGATCCTAACGGTTCAGGCCGCCCCCATCGATTTGGCCAACGATTTGGCCAGCGGTTTATTCAAAGAACTGGACCATTGTATTCTAACAAGTGCCACCATTCGAACACGGGATTCCTTTGATTATTTCCTTCAGCGAACCGGGTTGAATGGAGTAGAATTTGACGATGTACAGACCGCTGTTTTTGAGAGCCCATTTCATTATAGTGATCAAGTCACCTATTATCAGTATTCCGGGGGAGACGGACAGAAACCAGACGTATTGGCGCAAATGATATTGCCCTGCCACAAGCGGTATAATAAACGGATGATGGTTCTATTTACGTCCCGGGCCCAATTAGAAAATACATATCAAATATTGCAGCGCCATCCGGATGGAAGAAATCTACCTATTTATGCCCAAAAGCGACAGGCGTCTCGAATGGGGCTTGTGCGAGGAATGCACCAATCACCCAACGGCATTTTGCTGGGGACTAATGCATTTTGGGAAGGGGTAGACCTCCCCGGTGATTTACTGGAAGTACTCATTATTGTAAAAATGCCCTTTGATGTGCCCACGGAACCATTGGTGAAAGCGTATGGGAATATGATTGAAACAGAGGGGGGCAATCGGTTTATGGATTATGCGCTACCGGAATCGGTGATCCGTTTTCGTCAAGGGTTTGGTCGGTTGATTCGTACCGCTTATGACGAAGGTATCTTTATTGTCATGGATGACCGAATTGTGAATAAACGATATGGACGTGCATTCAGTGAAGCCATCCCTGTGGATTATACAGTATTTAATCGAGTGGATACTTTAGTATAAGCTAACTCAAGGAAAATTGGATTCTTGAGTAAAATCTATTTTAGAATCTTCCCCATCAATTCCTTCAATAATTTTGACCCTACCATTGCGGTCATTTCATTAATATCTTTATCGGGATTGTATTCAACAATATCTCCCCCCACCACATTTCCATTTAATTGATGAATTATATTAATGACCTCTCTAGTGGAAAGTCCTCCCGGTTCATGATGGGAGACGCCGGGGGCGAATGCTGGGTCAAGTGCATCCATATCAATTGAAATATAAACAGGTCCACCAAATTGAAAGGAAACTGTTGGATCAAAATCTTTCATTTCAATCACTTCAAGCCCAAATCGTTTTACTTGTTCTTTTTGATGATCATTTAATGTGCGAATGCCCACTTGGACCAATCGATTCACCAAACCCTTTTCCATTATCCGTGCAAAAGGGGACGCGTGGGAATAAGGGTTATTTTCAAAGTTATCGTAAAGGTCGGGATGGGCGTCGATATGGAGAATGTTAAGATCAGGGAATGATTGACTGTATGCTTGAATGATAGGAAAGGTGATAGAATGATCGCCACCAAGAGAGACGACTTTTTGGTTACGATTTAATTCTTTGCTTACCGCTTTTTGGATAGAATCCATGGCTGCTTTTCCGGCGGTGAGTTGCAAATTTCCAAGGTTCTTGACCTTGCCACTATCACCACAATTAAACCCATTCTCAGCATACATATTGGACGCATCCGAACGAAAGGCATCCAAAATAAGAGGCGGCGCTTTGGCTGACCCTCTTAGAAAAGAGGAATTTTCATCTAAGGGAATGCCTATAATTGAAATCATTGAAGTGGTTTTAGTTCAATCCCCGACGATCCAATAAGGGTTGAATATTCGGTTCAGCACCTCGAAAATCTTTAAAGATTTTTAACGCATCTTTACTACCACCACGGGAAAGGAGTGTTTTCCGGAAATGATCACCATTCTCTCTTTTAAGCCCGCCATTTTCTTTAAACCATTCTACTGTATCTGCATCCAATACTTCGCTCCAAATATAGGAATAATATCCGGCAGAATATCCGCCAATAATATGGGAGAAATAAGTGCTGCGGTAACGGGGTGGAATTACGTCCATGGCCACGCCGGCTGTTTTAAGTGCATCTGCTTCAAAAGCGATAATCTCTTCGCCAGTGGGAACCTGATCCGGGGAAAGTTGATGCAAAGCTTGATCCAATAGAGACGCAGCCAAATATTCAGTGGTGGCAAATCCTTGATTAAACTTTTGAGTCGCCAATACTTTGTCTAAAAGTTCTTTTGGCATAGGCTTGCCGGTCTCATGGTGAACGGCATAGTTTTTTAGCACTTCCGGCCAAATGGCCCACATTTCATTGACTTGAGAAGGATATTCCACAAAATCTCTTGGGACAGAGGTTCCGGCGAAATAGGGGTAATTTACATCAGAAAACATGCCATGGAGGGCATGGCCAAATTCATGAAACGTGGTAATTACTTCATCAAAAGACATGAGTGTGGGTTCACCTTTGGGTGGTTTTACCACATTCAAATGGTTGGCGATGACCGGTTTATTTCCCTTTAGTTTGGATTGACCCACATAGGCATTCATCCACGCTCCACCTCTTTTGGATGAGCGGGCATATCCATCAAATATAAATAATGCCAGTACAGATCCGTCTTCATTGAATACTTCAAAAACACGAACATCTTCTTGATAAACTGGCAGGTCAAACCGTTCCTTAAACGTGATGCCAAATAATTGAGTTGCTGCATAAAAGACACCATTTTGAAGTACGTTATCCATCTCAAAATAGGGTTTGAGTTGGGATGCATCAAAATTATAGCGATCCGCTCTGACTTTTTCTGTATAGAAATCCCAATCCCAAGAGGCGAGTTTAAAACTGCCGTCTTCCGCATCAATCATTTTTTGAAGGTCCGTTGCTTCCTTGTTCGCGTTGGCCACTGCTTTTGGCGCCAGACTGCTAAGCCGTTCATTCACGGCTTTCGGCGTCTGGGCAGTTTGATTTTCCAGGGAATACGCGGCGTGGTTGTCATATCCCATGAGTTGGGCTTTTTCCGCCCGGAGTTTGATGACGTTTGCCAAGATGTCTCGATTGTCAAAATCACTGCCGCGGCTACCGCGAGAAAGGGATGTTTTATGAATGCGTTCTCGCAAAGCACGATTCGTCAAAGAAGCCATAGGTGGCTGACCACTGGTATTTCGCAAGGTGAGGACATATTTACCGTCTAATTCACGAGATTTGGCTTCATTTGCAGCTGCTTCGATAGCCGCATCAGACAAGCCATCCAATTCATCTTTGGAATCCACCACAACAGCTAAGGCATTAACCTCTTTTAATACATTCTGACTAAAGGTGGTTTGTAAAACGGCCATTTCACCATTAATCTTTTTAAGGGATTCTTTTTCTTCGCTTGATAAATTGGCACCGGATCGTATAAAATCAGTATAATACTTTTCAACCAACCGTTTTGATTCTGCGTCGAGTCCCAATTGGTCTCGCTGTTCATATATAGTTTTAACCCGGTGGAATAGTTTTCCGTTGAGTAAAATTTGATCACTATGGGCCGATAGCTTGGGGGCCATTTCGCTTCGAATTTTTTCCATTTCATCGTTGGTATTGGCTGAGGTGAGTGCAAAAAAGACCGTAGCCACGCGATCCAATAATGCGCCGGATTTCTCCATGGAAATAATGGTGTTTTCTAAAGTGGGTGAATCTGCCCGTTCTGCTATAGCGTCAATTTCAGCCATATGATCTGCCATACCTTTTTCAAAGGCTGGGGTATAATGTTTATTTTTGATTTTATCAAATTCAGGATATTTCATATACAGCGAACTTTCTGTATAAAATGGGTTTTGTTCCGTTGATACGGTGGTGCTATCCATGGTTATTGTTTTAGGGGTTGGCACGGTACAACCGCCCATAAAGAAAATGTATGATAGTAATCCTGTTATTATTCTGAATTTCATAATTCGATATCTCCTGTGTTAGAATCATAATTTGCTGAGAAAATACGGGTAAGTTCTGGGAGGGTCAAACAGGTAAAAGCCTAAAAGGAAATATAACGAAATGGATCGGTGATTAATTATGCGGATATAATGAAAAATACATTAACGGCGGCAAGAATCCGATGCGTTTTTATGGCCATAGCAGTTGCCTTACTTCATTAATGGTGAGGTCCGGTCCCCATCATTTTTCGCCTAACGAATAAACTCATCCGCCTGCCAGCGGGGATGGAGTGGGGATTATGCATATGGCAGTTTTTTTTGCCTGAATTAGGTACATTCGTTCATTTGGGAATTGATAAAATCATACGAACTCGCCTACGATAGTCCTCATGAGCTAGTCATAGTGAGGTTACTTTTGATGGGACCGAATTCGGACTCGCGTGACGAAATACCCTCCAATACCAAATACGATTAGCAGTAGTGGAATGCCACCTGGTTCATCCTCTACAAAAATCATATATATCATAAGTACGACTCCGATCGCAATAGTTATTACCGATATTAGTGTATGCCTCTTTAGCTTTTCACTGGTGTTTTGGATCGCTGATGGCACCTCCTCGGCGTACGCCGCGCGTTTAAATAACAAGGCCGATCCGACAAGCAGCATGACAAAGAACGCGTTCAGAACGAACACACCGAACACACCCGCTGCGCCCCAGGACGTGGGCTGCCAGATGGTAAGTGCGATCACGGGAACCAACGCCTGAGCTAACGCTGTCACAAACAACGCACGCGCCATTCCAAGCGGCTGTAAGCGCGCGATGATGGCACCGATGATTCCGATGGAAATCACCCCAAAATACATCAAGTTGGCGTCGTTATTTTCAGACCCGATAATGCCAACGGCACCGTTCACCCAAACGAGGAGGAACACTGTTGCAAGCGCAATGCCGACGGCGGCTCTGTATGCGACAGTGCCTCCTTTCCTCGCCATCAACTCATACGCGAGACCAGTGCCGAATAGGAGGACACCGGCGACAACGAAATCGGCCAGATCCCAGACCACTTCATCAGTGTACTGCATCGCAATCAAGGGCAGCAGCAATATGATCCCTGTCGCGATGGCAAGGCGGATGGCAGCTTTGTATGCGGTATTTCCCGTCTTCATCACTTTAATCATTTTGTTCACGCTTTGTCATCAAGATAGCGACCTAATGAATAAACTCACCGAAAATTCAATTTTCAATTTAAAATTGTCAATTTCTATATCCGGTGGAGTGGGGGTTATGTTTCTTCACCATTCTTCAAATCGTATAATAATCTTCTGAAATAAGATGTGTGTTCATGTTTTTTCATATTTTACACCTCAACTTCCTGACGCCATTTTTTATACCAATTGGCAAGTTTAACCCATTCCCAGAAGCGGTTGACTTCCATAGCCCGGACCATATGGCGGTTCATGTCCAGGGATTGGTCAACTTTCACCTTAAAAACACGTTCCGGTAGTCCATAGAGACCGGGAACCAATAGCCATTGTTTGTTGATAAAAAGCAGAGAATAAGATGCACTGGGTTCCTTTTCGTGGTCTGGCGATACGAGAGTAACGTGGGTTATTCTCTTGCGGTTGATGAACCAGCTGAAAAATCTGCTCGTCATAAACTTTTTTGCTTCAGGTTGTGTCAATCCAGCCATCGTTACCGGCTGATAAAAAGCTTTTAAAACCCTGAATTTTTCAACCTCACTCAATTCTCCTGCTTGGATGAATGTTGCCAGCCTATCCACCTGAAAGGTATAAATTTCCACCGTAAAATCAACCTCCTCCCGCAGAATTCCGTTGCTATATATGAAATTCCCATCCTTCTGTCTGATTGTGAATTCTTCATCAGTATCAATGATCTCAATTCCAACACTTTGGAAGAGCCCACTGAAAAAGTCCCGAACACTCGTGGACAACTCCAAACCTTCCAGTTTCTCTTTGCTGGATACATCCTGCTTTGGAGAAGTATAGGAAACCCAGAACCCATCCGGATTAAGGATGACCACATTTCCTTTTTCCGTAATGACACGTTCCTGGGGATAAATAGGTTGAATGATTGACGTAAGAATCAGTCCTGAAAAAATGATGTTTTTGATCATGGCTACCTCCATATTTTAATTCTTTGGTTTGAATTTACACCTGAATAAATACTAACCCGTTTCTATACTGCATATAAGCAATATAATACGCCTATGGTGTGCTTTATACTGTATTTGCATTAAATCAGTCATGCTTTAAATTCCATAGAAATAATTCATAGGTAGAATGTATGCTTGATCTTGAATTAATTCAAATTGAAACTCCCGAATATTTATTCTTGTATTTATTGTTTCCATATTTGAAAATGGGAATGGATAAGCTAATTTTATTGATACTTAAAGTGTAATTCATTCAAAATTCGAGGATAACGATGGCACATCTTTCAAAAATAAAGCACAGTTCAGGCGATTGGCAGAAAATAAAGTCCCATGCGGTTGCGGTGGGTATTTATGATGATTTAAAAATCTCCCGACAATTTCAAGGCGTTAATCGAGAACTGGGAAGGGGACTGTCTAATATGCTTGCGGCCAATCTCATTAAAGGAAAATCGGGCGAAGTCAAAACAGTCGTGGGTAAAAAGGGTGCCATTGCTTTTATATTTGGTCTCGGCAATAGGGGGGAGCTCAATGCAGAAACTTTGCGCAAAGCCGGCGGCGGTGTATCCAAAGCCTGTAATGCGAATAAAATTAATTCAGTTTCTTTCCTCGTGCCCGTAGATGCCAAAGATGATTACATGTCTCAGGCAGCTGCAGAAGGCCTTGTGCTGGGCAGTTACCAGTTCAATGAATTTAAAACCACCGATGACGATCCATTTGAAATGAAGGATGCCACGATAGTTGGTGGGAATAAAAAAGCGGTGGAAAAGGGAACTATAATCGCCAATGGGGTTTGCCTTGCCAGAAATGTTGATAACCGACCTGGAAATATCGCAACACCATCCCATTTGGCAGAAAACGCCAAGGCCATTGGGAAGGCCGGCGGTATGAAAGTGACTGTATTTGACCGGGAAAAATTCACCAAAATGGGCATGGGTGCTTTAGCTGGTGTTGCTTCGGGGACGGAAGTACCACCGAAATTCATCATTATGGAATACATGGGCGGTCCCAAAAAACAAAAACCGAAAGTATTGGTGGGGAAGGGACTCACATTTGACAGCGGCGGTATATCCATCAAACCAGCGGCCAAGATGGATGAAATGAAATATGATATGTGTGGTTCTGGTGTGGTTTTGGGTGTGATGAAAGCGGTATCAGAACTCAAACCCAAGATGAATATTATAGGGATTATTCCGTCTACAGAAAATATGAGTGGAGATAAAGCCTACCGTCCAGGAGATGTACTCACAGCCTATAATGGAAAAACCATCGAAGTGCTAAATACCGATGCAGAAGGACGCTTGATTTTGGCAGATGCATTATCTTATTCATCCAAACATTATGATCCGGAATATATGATTGATTTTGCCACCCTCACCGGCGCCGTGGTGGTGGCTTTGGGCCATGTGGCTACAGGAATTATGGGGACGGATGAAGCGCTGGTGGATGCCATCAAATCATCTTCAAAAACCACTGCAGAAAAAGTGTGGGAATTCCCCCTTTGGGATGAGTATTTGGAACAGGTGAAATCCAAGATAGCCGATGTAAAAAATGTGGGTGCCCCCATGCAGGCCGGCTCCATTGCCGGTGGCGCATTCCTGGAAGCATTTGTAGGCGAAGATATTCCCTGGTGCCACTTTGATATAGCGGGCACGGCTTGGGGAGATAAGGATCTGCCTTACCAAAATAAAGGGACGGCCACGGGAGAGGTGATTCGCCTGGTTGTAGATTTATTGGGTATCTAATGTCCGGTTGTCCATCCAGAGAGAAAGCGCTTGAACTGCTTCACGAATACACCAAAACCGATAGTTTGAGACGGCATGCATTGGGTGTGGAACAGGCCATGCGAAAGATGGCGGAGAAGTACGATGGCGATCCCAACGAATGGGGCCTGGCGGGGCTCATGCACGATTTTGATTATGAGAAATATCCATCCATGGAAGAGCATCCCTTTCGCGGGAATGAAATCCTGAAAGGAAAGGGATATCCCGAATCTATCACACGGGCCATAATGGGACATGCGACCTATTCGGGAATTCCCAGGGATACTGATATGGCGAAAGCCCTTTTTGCTGTGGATGAATTGACCGGTTTCATTTTTGCCGTTACTTATGTCCGTCCGTCTAAGTCTATTTTTGAGGTGAAACCAAAATCGGTAAAAAAGAAATTGAAACAGAAGTCATTCGCCGCCTCCGTATTGCGAGAAGATATTTTTCAAAGTATCGAAGAACTTGGGGTTGACATGACAGAACACATCCAATTCGTGATTGATGCTTTAAAAGAAAAAGCGGACATTTTAGGATTGAAAGGAAGTATAGAAACAGCATGACATTTATTTCGGGCATTATTCTATTTTTAGTCGGTGTCGCTATTGGGGGCGGATTAATTTGGTTTCTTCGCCAAAAGGAGATCGATGCAGCTCAATCCAGCCGAGATCAGTTGAAGGCAGAATTTGGTGATCTATCCAAACAGGCTTTAGATCAAAACCTGGAGACCTTTCTGAAACTGGCAGAAAATAAGTTTGGCGAATTGGTAAAATCCTCTGATGGGCAATTGAATCAGAAAAAAGAATTGATCGATCAATCTTTAATTGAAATGAAGAAAAAGTTGGAAGGACTTGATAAATCCACCAATGAACTGAAAGGGCAGGTTGCATCCTCCCAAAAGGGGATTGGCGATCTGGCCGAAACAACAACGAAATTGCAAAGAGTTTTGTCCAGTTCTCAAGCACGTGGTCAATGGGGCGAACGGATGGTGGAGGACATTTTGAATTTCATGGGATTGGTGGAAGGTATCAATTTTGAGAAACAGGCCCAAGCTGGGGAAGGTCGTCCTGATTTTACTTTTAAATTGCCTGATTCAAAATGCATCAATATGGATGTGAAATTTCCTCTGACCCATTACGAAAATTATTTAAGTACTGATAATGAGAATGAACAGGCGGCAGAGAAAAAAGCCTTTTTAGCCGATGTGCGGAACCATGTAAAAGCCATTGAAAAACGCACCTATATCGACCCCGAAGGAGGTACGGTGGATTTTGTGCTCATGTTCATTCCCAATGAAAGTATTTATGCTTTTTTAAATCAAGAAGACCGAGACCTCATTGATTTTTCACTTTCGCGGAAGGTGTTACTCTGTTCACCCATTACACTTTACGCTGTATTGTCATTGATTAGACAATCCGTCTCCAATTTCTCTATGGAGCAAAAAGCGGGTGAAATGCAGAAACTGGTTGGCGTTTTTAAGGAACAATGGGAAAAATTCATTGATAAACTTGATGCATTGGGAAAAACGCTGGGGACGGTTTCATCTCATTATGAGGAATTAACCGGTACACGTCGCCGAGCATTGGAAAAACCCATGGATAAAATTGAAGAATTACAGTTGGGACAGGGAGATGAACCTAAGGAATTAAACGAATGAAGAAAATTTTATCTTTTACCCTTTTATCTTTTATCTTGTCCTCCTGCGTGGGGCCGCCTGATCCCGATCACGGATTGGTAGAGAATCTTCCGGTGGTGATCAATACGCCTTCTGCATTTTCGTTCAGCGTGCGTGGAGATAATTATACATTGGATGAAACTATTGATCTTTCCTTCAATTTGCAGGAAGGGAAATCCGTGGCATCTACATTGATCGTAACTGATTTTAAAAGCAATGATACTACTATTGTTCGCCTGGAAGATGCCAATGGCGGAACGATTTATCAATATACAGTGACGGGCAATTCAACCCGTGTGGATGGTTCATCTACTACAAAACCAAAGAAAGCGGTGATACAGGGGACCAAGTTCAACGGTATCCTGGAATGGACTTTGACAGCAAATTAATTTTCGATGATGTAAGTCCCTTTTAAGACTTTAAATCCTTTATTGGACCAATAGGCCAGTTTGGGTTCTCGTCCTTTTCCACCTAATATTGAAGCACAGCCAACGTTCCCATTTTTATTTACAGCGACAATTTTGTCATTGAAATTGACTTTGTCTCTACCACCGTTGATATAAATAATTCGTTCGCATAAAGCTTCACAAGCATCTTGTGGAGATTTGCCAGCCCGCATTTGTTCTACCACAAAAAATGATCCGCAGGTGCGAAGAATCTCTTCTCCACGACCTGTGGCTCCAGCCGCTCCAACCTCATTATCCAGGTATAAACCTGCACCAATAATAGGCGAATCACCGATCCTGCCGGGAATTTTCCAGGCCAGTCCGCTGGTTGTGGTAATACCTGCAATATCACCAGCACTGTCTATGGCTAATACATTGATGGTTCCGGTGGATCGATCTGAATCGTAATTTCCATCAGCAGGGGGAAACCAATCATCTTTATCCGATAAATTTTCTTTCCATCGCAGCCAACTTTTTCTGGACCGCTCCGTTAGCAGATTTTCTACTTTAAAACCATGTACCCGAGCAAAATCCTGTGCTCCCTTTCCCACAATATGGATATGATCGGTTCGTTCCATGACCAGGCGCGCAACAGATGATGGCGTTTTGATACCCTCAATGGCTGCAACAGATCCACAATTATGGGTAGGCCCATACATAATAGAAGCATCTAGTTGCACCACACCATTTTCATTTGGCAGTCCCCCAAACCCAACAGACCCATCTTCCGGATCTAATTCGGTGATATTTGCCGATTGCTCAACTGCATCTAAAAGGGATCCATTTTTCTTAAGAATTGACCAACCGGGCTTGAGCACTTTTTTGCCCCATTTTTCACCTCGGCTGCACAGAATAATTGGATTGCGTTTTACAAGTGAGCTATTTTCTGATTTTTTGGAAACCGATTTTGCCATTGCCGGTATACTGAGGCCCAGCATTGACATTGTTTTGATGAATTTTCTTCTATCAATCATTTTTTCCTCAATTTCTCTAATTTATTTTGATTGGTGTAAATTCCTTAAACAGGGAAAGATTCGCATCCTCAACGGCGGTCTGATATTTCGGCCATTCTTCTTTATAGAACTGATTGACTTGGTCGAGGACTTTTTCCGTTTCTGCTTCAGAATAATCAAGCAGGTAATCGTGACTTTTATTAGGTCCGGTCAAGTTACTGTATAAATACCTATTGAGGGCGCTAATCTTGCCACTGAGTATTTGGGGACTTCTCACGATACCCTGGAGTCCTTTTTTGTTCACGATCAGTTCTTCCAAAACCTTTAAACTGTCCGTCATGGATTTCCCATTTTTTTGGAGTGTCTTATGGGATTTATTCTTTTTTACATCCAGCATTTTATTCACAGATTCAACGATCTTTTTGGATTCCCGAATGCGATCCATGGCTTTTGTAACTGACGCTGTAATTTCCATTTGCCGTTCATAGATGGGCTGGAGTCGTTCCAGATTACGCGTATTAATACCCACGCGCGGATCTAAAATAACATTCACGACCTGTGAGGTTGTATCCTTCCCATGGGATAAACGAATGGTGTATTCACCGGGTAAAACAGGAGGACCACCCGGTTCTTTCGCATCTGGCTTGGTTGGTTTAGGTGCATTGGGAGATCGAACACCTTTGCGCCGTAATCCCCAATAAACGCGGTTTATGCCCGCCTCCACATTGTGTTTCACTGTACGAATCACTTTCCCGTCTTCATCAAGAACTTCCATGGTTACCTTCTCTTTTTTGTCTTCTGGTTTCCCTTTTTTATCCCCTTTATCTTTTTTTGGTTTTTCTTTCTTTTTCTTATCTGGATTAAATACAAAAGTCAGCATGGCGCCACGACCACGGTTTTTCCCTGCAAATATGGCGTTGGCTTCAAACCGTGTACCCGACGCTTGGCGATTAATTGCCATAACTGCAGTAGGTGGTTCGAAAAAATGGAGTCGTTTTTTCATCAAATCTTTTTTGGTAGATGCCATTTCCCGCAACGGGCGAATATCATCCAGGATGTAGGCTGCCCGTCCGAATGTGCCAATTACAAGGTCATGTTCTCTTGGGTGAATTTTTAAATCCATGGTAGAAACTGTGGGATAGCCACTGGTCCATTTTGTCCAGGTTTTGGCATTATCCAGGGTGACGTAAAGACCATACTCTGTTCCTAAGAATTGGAGGTTTGGCTCAATGGGGTCTTGAACAAAACTCAATGCGTGACCCCATACGTCTTCTTCATTTGCAATGGACTTCCATGATTTCCCATAATTATTTGTTTTGAAAACATAGGGTTTCCAGTCATTACGGCGGTAATTGTTTATGACTATTACAGCCTCAGCTGGATCATATTTGGATGCATTAATTTGTGTTACCCAACTGCCTACAGGTGCACCATGGATTTTCTTTGCGACATTTTTCCAAGTTTTTCCGCGATCAGTAGTGAGTTGCACATTCCCGTCATCAGTACCCACCCAGATTACGTTGCGATCTAATGAACTAGGTTCAATAGCAAGAATGGTTGTATAGTTTTCCGCACCGGTAGCATCAAAAGTTAATCCGCCACTTTCGTGCTGTTTTTGCTTTTCCGGATCATTGGTGGTGAGGTCCGGAGAAATAATATCCCAATTGTTTCCGCGATCTATACTGTAATGAACATATTGACTGCCAAAAAAAATGGCATTTTCATCAAATGGATCCTGAGCAATGGCCGCATTCCAATTGAAACGGAGATATTCTCCATTAGGGTGTACGGGACGAATCATTTGTTGATGTCCTGTAACCAAGTCGTATCTGCTCACATATCCCTGCTGACTCATGGCATAACCAAAACGGGAATTCCCGGGGTGAGGAACTACATCAAATCCATCGCCAAACGCCAACTCATCCCAATATGAATTTCGGATACCGCCAGAGCGCCAGATATAAGCAGGGCCGCGCCAGGAGCCATTATCCTGCATGCCGCCATATACGTTGTAAGGCCAATCCATGTCATAATTAATATGGTAGAACTGGGCCACAGGGAGGTTTTCCACAAACCGCCATGTTTTACCCCGATCCATTGAAAAATTCAATCCACCATCATTCCCTTCAATAATGAAATTGGGATTGGTGGGATGGCCCCAGAATGCATGGTGGTCCGGATGAACCCCATTTTCTCCGTAAGCCGTCATGAGGGAACCAAACGTTTTGCCCCCATCATTGGAAACAGTCACATAGGTATGGAGATTATAGATTCTATTTTCATTCACCGGATCTACATAGATTTCTGCATAGTAAAAAGGGCGGCCGCCAATTTTTTTATCGGATACTTTTTTCCACTTAAAACCGCCATCCTCTGATTTATATAGTGCATTTTTTTTGGATTCAATCAGGGCATAAATCAGTTTCGGATTGCTGGGTGCAATGGCAATGCCCATGCGGCCCAAATCACCTTTGGGCAGGCCATCTTTATCCGTTCGTTTTTTCCATGTTTTACCCCCATCAAATGTGATGTGCATCCCTGAACTTGGACCACCGGATTTAAAGAACCATGGCCACCGTCGGAACTGCCACATATTGGCAATCAGTTTGTCTGGGTTACGGGGATCCATGACCAATTCACCAATCCCGGTTTTTTCATCAATGTAGAGAATTTTTTCCCAAGAGTCGCCGCCATCGGATGTTTTATACACACCTCGGTGCTCACTCTCGCCCCATGCAGCACCTTGGGCACCCACATATACTTCATCGGGATTATGGGGATTGATCAAAACTCGGTGAATATTCCGCGTTTCACCCAACCCTTTGAAATCCCAAGATTTACCGCCATCAATACTTTTATATACACCAAAACCAGCCGATTGACTGTTCCGCGGGTTGCCTTCGCCCGTTCCCACCCAGATCACGTCTGGATTGGTGGGATCAACCGTTACGTCCCCAATGGAAGCGGCTTTTTGATCATCAAAAATGGGTTCCCATTTGATGCCGCCGCTTTCGGATTTCCAAAGGCCGCCAGAGGCGGTACCGACATAAATGACATCCGTATTGGAAAGGACAACATCAATGGCTGTTACTCGACCACTCATACCGCCGGGACCAATGCTCCGAGCTTTCATTCCTTTAAATTTTTTCATATCCAGTTCATCGGCAGAAAGGATGGCGGATATCAGTACTAGGATAAATAGGATATTCCGTTTCATTTTAACTTCCTTTTATTTAGAATTATTGTTGAATGGATTTTCAAATGTACATCCGAATTCGGTACCGATTGGCGATCCTGGCGGTGCTTTTGGTACTTTTATGGGTTCAAATTTTTCCGGTTCATCCAGGAAGGTTTTGATTCGATGTTGTAGCATACTGAAATGGGCTTTATCTCGGGATGATTTTCCACGGTTACGGAACAATTTATGTGATAATGAATTCACTTGCGCCATGGCGATCGATTGGGCAGCGGGGGATGCATTTTTATTTATAGTCAAACTCATGAGATGATCGAGGATGGTAAAATCAACATTCCGTTTTATTTCACCCCCAAGGCCAGCAGGGGCCGATTGTAATATTGTTTCTTTAATTATTTCGTTTAAAACTTTTTCCAATCCCGGTTGTTTGGTATTTCGAGCGTTGTATTCAACCAAACGTGTTGCCCGGGCAGGATGAAAGATCATTCGACAAGTCAGGTTGGCGGCAGTTTCCGCAAGGCTGACGCCATCAAATGTAACACTGGTTCTGGAATTAAAAGATTCACGGGTTCGGCCTCGTCCAGAAGCACGGGGAGGAATAAGTTGAAGAAGTTCCTCTCTTAAAGTTAATGCATCCGGTTGGAGTGTACCGATGAGCCCATCCAAGGCTTCCATTTGGAATTTTGGATCGAGGAATTCTGTTACCATTTGACCGTCACCTCGGAGGGCATAAGTGAAATTCAATCCACCCACCACTTTGGCTGCACCTTCAATTTGAAACCGATGGAGAAAATATATAGGAACCAGTACATCCTCTATATCACTATAGGGTTGACCCATTCTAATATTATTTTCACCAAAATTATCCAGCGCTACTTTACGGACTGCCATTAAATTTTGTAACTCGGATACCGGATCTTTTCCATTATCCCAAAGGTGAGCAGTGGGATGGGCAGAACCAAGTGGCCTTGCATCCTGATCTGTAATAAATGTGTAACCGCGACGGATACCATCTTGAATGATTTCTTCTAATGCTTCCTTTTGGTTGGTTCCTTTTGGGAAATCCTGATAGCCGTAGGCGACAGATATTTTATCCCACTCCCCGATGCCCACACCATAGGCATCCTGCCATTCAATTTGCCCCTTTTGATTAACAGTAACTTTTGGGTGAGGGTAATCCATTACGGACGCACGATCAACCGTACTGGCGATATAGTTATGAGCCAATCCAATGGTATGGCCAATTTCATGTGCCACGAGTTGGCGGACTCTTGCCAAAGCTAATTCACGCATATAATCGGGGACTGCAGTGCCATTATCATAAGGTGCCAATAATCCGGTGGCAATGAGGTAATCCTGGCGCAATCTGAGCGAACCAAGAGATACGTTTCCCTTCAAAATCTCTCCTGTACGCGGATCGTCAACGGAACTGCCATAGGACCATCCCCGAGTGGCACGATGGACCCAGTGAATCATGTTGTATCGGACGTCCATGGGGTGCGCATCTTTCGGCAGTACTTTCATCTGGAAAGCATTTTTATATCCTGCCGCTTCAAAGGCTTGATTCCACCAACCACCGCTTTCCAGCATGGCTGATTTCACCGGTTCCGGGACGCCGGGATCTATATAATAAATAATGGGTTCAACCGCTTCACTCGTTCTGGCATTGGGATTTTTCTTGTATAACCGATGACGCGTTATCACCCGTTTGTAAATGGATTCGTCCAATGGTGCAGCATAATCCTGAAAGGACATGGGGTAATATCCCGCTCGGGGATCATGATTTCTTGGCGTATAATTGTCATCTGGAAGTTCAACAAATGAATGATGGAGCCTCATCGTTATGGCGATGGACGTCGGTGTGGTTTGTCTAACATATTTTCCCGGATTCGACCCAGTGTAGGTCATGAGAGCTTCCACTTCCGTATTGTTCGGAAAATTCATGGTAGCCGGGAGGTGAATAGCTGATCGACTTTTATCCACCTTGTAATTCCCCATTTTTTGATTTTTTAATCGAGAAACAATACCATGGGCATCATTCAGAAAAAAGTCTGTAGCATCAACTAAAACACGGTTGTCCTCTTCTGCTTCTACTGTAAACCCCCAAAGGGTAGATTTTGCAAACCCATCCTCAACCGACTTTTTTTCACGGGGATCATCAGTCACAGCCCGGTAATAATAATTGGGCTGAATCATTAACACTTTCGGGCCGACTCGATGAAAATATACAATTCTTCCATTGCCCAATTGACCCCGGTCCAGGCCCACATCATTGGAACCCATCCCTGCCATGAGTGAATTCACATAGAGGAATTCTTGGTTAAAATCGGAAATTTCCAGCCATAGTTTTCCCGTTTCATTTTCCCAATATAGATTTAAATATCCATCCATTTTATCCATGGATTTTGTTTTATCAGCGATTGATTCAGCGAAACCAAATCCGATCAATATTAGAAAAAGGATATATTTTTTCACAATTACCTCCTCATTATGTAATCAAAGTCCACCAATTTAGATGCTATTCGTTATTTGTAACAAAAAAAAAATTAATCTTCCCAAGCCGGGCAAATGAAATCTTTATAGTCGCAGTACTGGCAATTATAATCACTCTTTTTTGTTTCAAAGGATCCTGTTCGAATGCCATTTGCAACTTCACGAATTTTTTCCCGACTTATTTCTAAATCATCCTCAGAGAAATGGTGTGATGACAAGGGATCATCCCCATACCGTAAAAAGTGTAAACTTGCATTTCCCGGATTACCATTGATCCCGGGGACGGCATCACGTAAAATGGCTTCCGAATACAATGCCATTTGCAAATTATTTTCAGATTTATCCTTCTTTTTACTTGTTTTATAATCTACAATACCAAGCAAATCACCATCTTGATCAATACGATCAATCTTCCCTGAAATTTTTACGTTAATATTATTCATGGTATAGGAAAAGGGTTTTTCCCGTCCCAAAACAGTAGGCGGATTTTTCTGTATAAACCGGAAATAGTCGGATAATAATTCTCCGCCCTGCTTGCGAAATTCTTCCCCGCGCTGGCGGTATTCGAAAGAATCCTCACGCCAGTGTTTTTCCAGAAGATCAAATAACACTTTCTCTGTTTGGTCTGCAACTTCAAGTCCGTGAAATTCTTCCAATATGCTGTGCATAATAGAACCAAACTCTCCAGTAGCACGCGTTTTTCTTTCAGGGATTTTATCAATGTATTTTAGCCTGTATTTCAACGGACAGGAATTATAGGTATCAATTTTGGTAGAGGACAGATGAAGTATACCAGAGACATCTTTCGGTTGACCTGAATCGGTTAAATCTTTGGGGAGATCATCTCGTTCCATCTCTTCCAAAATTATTCGCGCATTTTCCAATTGATTGGCAGCGATTTCCCGGTTCAAATCTGCCAAAAGTCTTTGGCGTCTTTCACTCAGTGAAACTGTTTTTTCTTCATGTTCATTCATGGTCTTAATCTCCATGGGCTGTGGTTTCAGGTTTTCTAATTCTTTTGTAAAAAGAGATTGTCTTTTCGTAGGTCCGTATAAATATAAATATGTTTCTGCTCGGGTGATACCCACATAAAATACGCGCCGTTCTTCCCGTTCGTGGAGGATTCGAAATGGAGTATCTGCATTCTGCTCCCAAGCCATCCAGGAGGTCGGTAATCGGTTAATGGTTGGATGTTTCTTCAGACTTGAGGGAAAACTTCCACTGTAGAGAAAAGGCATTATCACAACGGGGAACTGGAGTCCTTTGCTCTGGTGGATGGTCATTACTTGCACAGCGAGATTATCCTTTTCGAGTTCCGGCTGAGCAGCGTTCTGGTTCGAAGCCAAAGACATGACTTCCATAAAATCGAGCCAATTGCTGAAGGATGCATTGGGGTCTTTGTTGACAAATTGTTCAGCAAGATTTAAAATTTCACCTGCATTAGCAAGGTTAAGCCTTTGGGAATATCTATACGCCATCCGCATTGAAATCATTAAATGAGTTTTTTTCAAAGCAGTCAATATTTCCCAAACCATTTCGTCTGCCTTTAACTTTTTTCCTAATGATTTCTGAAGTGTTTCGAATGATTGCATAACGAAAGTGATCTCTTTTGATTCTTTAGCTTGTGACTTCAGTTGGTCGAGCTTTTCTTCAATAGTCGTTTTTTCCATGGATTGAAAAAATGAATTTGTCCATGTTTCGCCCAAATGTTCTCTCAGTATCCGGTATAATGCAATTTGGGCATGATCATCTTTAGATAGTAAGTGTCCCCAGGCAAGGACATTTTTTACGATGGGCACATCAAAAAATTTCTCTATATGTATATCAACAGGAATGGCGGATTTTTGTAAGGCATCTGCCATATCTCTAACATTTGCCCACCCACGGCAAATGACGGCGATATCACCATAAAGTGCTTTTCCATTGTGGATTAAAGAATGCACTAAATCCGGCAAAGCTTCTAATGTTTCCTTTTTATTCATCTGAATCCATTGTGGTTTCGGTCCTGTCTTAGCATCGGGGAGGCATTTTAGATTTTTGGGTGTACGATCTGGATTATGGCTGATCGTAGCATTGGCAAGGTCAAGAATTTTCTGAGTTGACCTACGGTTTTCTACCAGGGGAATTTCTGCATAATTCGGATGGGATTTATACCGATTTCGGAAATCTGAAATATTGTAGTAATTCGCACCGCGAAAAGAATAGATGCATTGATCCTCGTCCCCAACTACTGTAATGCTGGGATTATTTTCTGCAATGAGATTCACAACTTTATTCAGAGCGTAATTGTTATCCTGATATTCATCGATAAAAATATGCCGGAATTCATTTCTAACTTGAGTAAGAACGGAAGGGTTATTTTTTAGAACTTCGTAACACCCGAAAATCATATCGCCAAAATCCAGGGCATTATCTTTGGCCTTACCTTTTTGGAAAAACGCATGTGCTTTCACTAAATCATTTAACTGGTAACTTACATCATCGAACCGTGTGCTCTCTGGATGGATACCGGGAAAATTTTCTTCAACCCAATCCTGGGTATCTTCCATATTTTGAATTTTATTTTCCAGGTCAGCGGGTGAAAGCAGTTCATCACTAACCCTGTTGAAAAAAGGAATGAATGAGTCCCGAATGGCTTTAACGGGATTATCGGAGAAAACACGCGACTGTATAAAATCCATTTCATCAAAGTGATGGATGAGATAGTAGAGAATATCACTTTCCTGCCATAGCACATCATCCATACGGTTTTCAGGACCATACCGACGCATAATGGAGTGGCAAAAACTGTGGAATGTGCCCACAAAAATTGATTCAGCCTCATTTCCAAGAATATGATGAATAGTATGTTTGGCTTCTGCAGTGGCTTTTTCTGTAAAGGTAAGTAAAAGAACATGTTTTGAATTAACTATTTTTGAATTAACCAGATAACGGATGCGATGCAATAAGGTAGATGTTTTTCCCGTTCCCGCGCCAGCCAAAATCATCAATGGTGCCGGTGGATGGGTAATGGCTGAATTCTGACTGGGGTTGGCTTTGAAGTTTCTATTGGAATAGAGCATATGAAAAATTAGTGAAACAATAATCGTATAAAAAACTATATGTTTGGCCTAATGCAGTATGCATAAAAACAAATCAACAATAAATTGTACACCAAGCAGTTACAGAAAAAATCTGCTAATTTTATTAAAAAAGGTAAAATATACTTGATATATAGTAAAGTATACTTTACATTAAAACTACGATTTAAAAGAAGAATATTTATTATGACTACAAACATACTAATACCTAATCGCTTTAAGCGTCTTGGTTGAATAATATTCATTCTCACTATAAAATATTTCATTTCTATTATAAAGTTTGGCAATCAAGACAGGATTTGAGTTTTGAGGAATAGTTTAAAAGTAGAACGTGCTATAAAAAACCTTACTCAGGAACAATTAGCAAAACTTGTAGGGGTAAGCCGACAAAGTATCAATGCGATTGAATCTGGGAAATATGTTCCGTCTACCGTTTTATCATTGAAACTATCCAAAGTATTTGAAAAATCTGTAGATCAAATCTTCCAATTAGGAGAGAATGATTGAACAAAATGAGTAATTATCTAGATGAACTCAAAAAAAAGCGATTTATTATTAAGCGATTCAATTTTTTATTATTAATAGCCTTGCTGTCTTGTTATGATAATAAGGATACTGATGCGGACCTCAATTTTATTGTTCCTACTATAAACCCAAAGGGTGACGAACAGTACCTTAATTTAGGATCCGAGTTTATTTTTGATCAGAATGTATTGCATACATTTGAGTTAAAAATACCTAAAGAAGATCTGGAAAAAATTGATAGCGATCCCGTTGCAGAACAATATGTTGAGGGTATGCTCATTTTTAAAGGGGACACAATTAGTCCTGTTGGTATCAGGTATAAAGGCAGCATTGGGGCATTTGTTGGGTGTGTAGATGGGCCTAATATTTTTGAGCCTTCTGGCAAAAAAATCTGTACTAAACTATCAATGAAGGTCAAAATCAATTGGAATGGCAGGGAAGAGAGATTTTATGGCCTGAAAAAACTGCAATTTCATTCCCAAAACCTTGACCCATCTCAGATGCATGAACGCATAGGATATTGGTTATTTAGGGCAATGGGGGTGGAGGCACCTCGATCCGTCCATGCACGGTTGATGATTAATGATGACTATTCAGGTTTATATGCACTTACTGAACAAATAGATGGCTCCTTTACCGATTATCATTTTGATGATCAGAATGGAAATGTATATAAAGAGGTATGGCCTTTAACCAACGATGGCACACCTACAAATGAACAATCATTTATTGTTGCTTTAAAAACAAATGAGGATGATAACCCATCCGTAGCCATCATGAATAATTTCGCAGAAAAATTATCCAATGCTTCAAATACTGAACTTCAAAATATTATTTCAAAGTATATGGATATCAATAAAATTGTTTCATTTGCAGTGGTTGATCGGGCGATTCGAAATGACGACGGACCATTTCATTGGTATTGTGAACGAGGTGGATGTGGTAATCATAATTATTATTGGTATGAAGAGCCCAACAATCAAAAAATAAATCTAATACCCTGGGACTTAGATAACGCATTTGAAAATATATTAAGCAACGCCAATCCAGTGACGCCCATAGCTGATGAATGGGGAGAAACCAGTAATAATTGTCAACCCTTCCCTTATGGTCCTTTCTTCATTCCTCAACGGTCGGCAGCCTGCGACAAACTGATCGGTGGATGGGCATCTTACAAAGAAGAATACAAAAATATTAAAGCTACATTTATTAATGGTCCATTTTCTGCCAGTACATTAAACGGATTATTAGTGGCTTGGTCAGAGCAGATTAGGGCTGCAACCAAAGAAGCTAACAATACTCATTCTGATGCCTTAGACGTAGAAAAATGGGAAGATGAACTCAATAAATTAAAGGTGCAATTGGAATTTGCTAGAAATAATTAGGTGTGTTATTTGGCACAATTGCATCTACTAAGAAGGAACGGATTATTATTAAGGAGTAACAACAGTGAAAATAATGCAAAATAACTCAACCAGGTTAATTTCTTTTTTCTCTTTTATGTGTTCATAAGTCAAAGTTAAGATATGCCATCAGAATATTATCTAAATAGTGAGAGAGTTGTGAAAAAACTAAATACTAATTAGTTTGTAATGAATAAAAACGAAAATTTTTCATTCCAATATTTACTAAATGACTTCCAGAAAGTCTCCTTGGATGAATTAGATAAAGTTAAACTCCTTGACCGTCAGGACACAAAATTTGTATTCAATCAGATTCATTTACCTTTGATTTTGCAAAAAATAAAACCATTTTACAGAATATTAGAGATTAATAAAAAATTAGTGTTTATATATGAGAACACCTATTTTGATACCGATGATTTCCTTTTTTATAATCAGCACCATAATGAAAATAGGAAGCGGTTTAAAGTCCGATTTAGAAAATACAGCAGCAACAATAAATCATTTTTTGAAATCAAAATCAAAAATAATAAAAATCGGACAGTAAAAAAACGACTCCTGGCTGATGAAATAAATGAGTGCCTTGGCGAACGTGAGAGAGATTTGGTGTCTGCAATAATTGGCCTTCCAGCCGATCAACTTGCTCCAAAACTAGACTTGGAATTTTCGCGCATTACACTGACTGATAACAGTTTTAATGAACGTCTGACCATTGACACCAACTTATCCGCCAAAAATGGAATAAGCAGTAAGATTTTCGATCAACTGGTGATCTCAGAAATCAAACAAAAAAAGTACAATCCAAAATCCGATTTTATTCAGATTCTTCGTGAATTAAAAATCCAGGAAATGAGGTTTAGTAAATATTGTATGGGCATGCTGCACGTTAATAAGGAAATTAAATACAACCGCTTTAAGCCCAAATTATTGCAAATAAATAAGATTTTAACTCAAAGATAAATAAAAGGAAAAAATAATGGATTTTCCACTTGAACTAATGAATTTAATCATCCGTTTTGGATTTAACCTGACAATCGCTTTTATCATTATAAAACTGATTTATCAACGTAATCATACCAACAATGATTTTGTCTTTACCTATTTCATGTTCAATTCCCTAATTTTCTTTTTCGCCTTTCTTTTGGGTAACGTCACCATCAATATTGGTTTCGCTTTTGGACTGTTTGCTGTTTTTGCCATTCTCCGTTACAGGACGGATCCCATTCCCATCAAGGAAATGACCTACCTGTTTATCGTCATCACCATTGGGGTCATCAACGCCTTAAGCGGCGCAGAAGTGTCTTATGCCCAACTATTATTTACGAATATGGCATTGGTTGGATTAACTTATTTCCTTGAAACATATTGGCGAAAGAATTTGCTGGTTCGTATTACAATAGAGTACGAAAAGATTGAAAATATTAAACCGGAAAATCATGACACATTACTTGCGGATTTAAAAGAGAGAACCGGCTTAAATATTCAAAGTTTCGAATTCCGCAGAATGAATTTTCTAAGAGACACGGCACGTATCAGGATTTATTACAAAGAATAAAAATAATGAATAAACAAATATCCATTCTTCAGTTTGGTATAAATGAAGTTAATTGAGGAAGTAAGGTGTATAAAACACCAAGAATAAATATAGGGTATTGGCTCTTTTTCATTTGTATTCAATGTTCTTACGGATTAGATGATAATGAATCCTGGACCAGTATAGGGTTTGAAAGGAATCTCCCATACTCGCTCGAGCTGGAATTTGAACAGGAACTAAGATTAAATAATCAACTATCTACTTTTAAACAAACCTTTTCAGAAGTTTCTATTTCATATGAAGTTTTCGATGGCCTGAAAATTCAGATTCCATATCGCTATGCTGTATTTGAAAATAAAATTAAACAGCGGTTAAGTTTTGGAGGATCTTATAAATATAGCTTCAAACCTGTAAGCCTGAAATACCGCACAAAGTTTCAAAGAACCAATGAGGATGGAGAACTTCCTGAAGAATTGATCAGAAATAAATTTACAATTGAGTATAAGTTAGGTAAAAAGATTGAACCCTATCTTTCTGGGGAATTGTTTCATCTTTATAATACAAATCATAATCAGCTTGATGGGTTTAGAGTTTCATTTGGTTTTGCCGTTGATCTTCCACGAAAGAACTCAATTAAGATTTTCTACATATATAAAAAAGAGGACATCACCAAGTCAAGCCCGGATGAAATTAATGTGTTTGGTTTAGCCTATAGTTTTAAATGGTGATAAAGCTTCGGTTGATACGATTAACCTGTTTCTGATGGAAATAATTTTTCCACGATTTGGTCAGGAGATGGCAAATAAACAATAAAGATGTTACTTTTGATATAAAATGCGAATCACTTTTTTAGCCAATAAGGATATTGAAAGCAATATTGCCTTAAATATTTTAATGTGAAAATTATCTCATCATTCTATGACCATTTTTCTGTCCGAGCATGTGGGTAGAGAAAATGCGATTGTGCCTGATTTATATAAACTCAAATATATTGAACAAACACTCTTTAATGAAATTGTATATCCCAAGCTTGAAAATACTCCAAAAGAAAATCGGTATTTAACTTTTAATGAATTGGGAGAAATTCACTACACCAACACCAGGCAGT
>CATMGX010000006.1:0-32348 GCA_950067765.1 uncultured Fidelibacterota bacterium | reverse complement strand
TTGTAAGTGGCACTGCGCAAAACTTCCAATGGATGCATTCCCGATTCCAAAACGAGCTGGAGTTCACGAATATTTCCGAAACCGCCGGTGGACCACTGGTAATTGTCATCCGTACCGTAGGCCACACGTCCGCCCCGTTTATTGAATTCAAAAATTAAGTCCCCCCAGAGATCATACATATAGTGCCAACGGTATTCGTCCAGGGATGTCCAGTTATACTGGAAGGATGCATGGGCACGGGGGCTGGGCAGGTGCATTTCCCAAAGCACCTGGTGAGTATACTTTTCATGCCAGGGGAGGCCGTGGGCGCGAATAATATCACGATTGGCTTCGTAGGTGGCGCGGTTGGGCTGCATGGTAACGCCGTAATACACCAGTGAATCGGCAATATCATTGAGGAGACGGTGGCGTGTTTCAGGATTATCCCCAACTTCTATCCACACCTGGGCTGCCTCCCGGAAGCGTTTATTTTCATCCAGGTAATTGTAATCCACGGGGTAATTCATCACTCCGCGGTTTAAGGCCGATTCAGCGTAGCCATAGTGATGAACGATCATTGTTACCCCCAAACGTGCTGCATCCAATGCATTGACTTGAGAAGTAGATGATGGCTGAATGTGAACGGCTGTAATACCGCCGGCTTTTTCGATCGCTTTTGCGGCTGCTCCAAAGATTGTTGGGTTCCAACAAAGGTTATTTATATAAACCTGTCTAACACCATTCTTGATCATTTTTTTTGCTACTTTATCAGCATTAGCAGGATCCATTATAAACTCTTCATCAAAATCAGTTTTACTTCCCCAGCCGTAGAGGGGAAAGAGCCGCGGTGAAATGACCTCATTGTTTCGTTCCGCTTCCAGGATTTTCTGAACCCTCTTTTCTTCGGCCGGTCCGATAGAAGTAACGCCTGTAGCTAACTGAAGATAAAAAATATAATCTAAGGGTAGTGATTCATTTCTTAAATGCAAATGTAGATTTAACATCCCAGGCATTACAAATAAATTGTCACCTTCAATTATACGATCACCTTTCATTCTATCAGGCTTTTTTGGGTCATGCCGTTGAATTTTAGCGATGACGTTTCCTGTTACTAGTATATCAAATGGACCATTTGCTGGACCACCATGCCCTGGAATGACCATTACATTTCGGATAACTAGCTTTTTATATGGTCCTTCTGCAAGATCACCAAAATCAACCATTTTAGTTGGATTTGGTTTATGTTCAACTTTTTCAAGCTGAGCAGGTAAAAACGAGATTATGACCATTAAAAAAGTGGCCAATTTGCCTAACTTCATGAATTCCTCCTTCAAATTACAATTAGACGATATGCATTCAAGTGTGGTTTAAGCAAGACATATTGGTTTGATTGAATTAAAAGTAATCTATAATCGTAAAAATCAATGCAATAATCCATGAGCCTGTCGCTACCAATGCAAAAATGCTCTTGCAATTTTCGTTTTAGGCATCGTTTTGGGATATTGATTGGTTTTGAAAGAAATGAGTATATCCACCATGGGGATGGTGGTAATCAAAAAGAATAACAAGCTTGTTTTCATGGTAGAATATATTCCAAATTTTGAATGTAACGAGAACCATTATCTTAATCCTTTGGGTCAACATTCACGGAATAGGGAAATGGTGAAACGCTGATGAATATATTCAATCTCACAATAAAAGCAATGCTTCCCCTGGTTCCAAAACCCCTGGTGAGGCAAATCGCCAAACCCTATATCGCCGGGGAAACTTTGGAAGAATTGGTGGGAGTTGTGGAGGATTTAAATTTAAATGGATTCAGGGTTGCTACCAGTATTTTGGGTGAATTTGTAAATGAACAGAATCAGGCGATAGAAGCAGGGGTGGACTATATAGAAGTGTTAACCGAAATTCAATCCCGAAATTTGGATAGCAATATTCACGTTAAACTGACACATTTGGGATTAAAAATTGATAAAGAATTATGTTATTCAAATTTAAAGTCCATTCTAAAAAAGGCTGAAGAGACCCATAATTTTGTCCGCATTGATATGGAAGATTCATCGTGTACGGATGATACATTATCTATATTTGAAAAAGCACAGCGTGAATTTGAGAATGTAGGTATCGTTATTCAAGCCTGCATGAGGCGAAGCATGGCCGATATTCAAAAACTTAATGTATTGAAGGCGAATGTGAGATTGTGCAAGGGTATTTATATTGAACCGCGGAATATCGCTTACAATGATTACCAGAATGTTCGGGAGAATTATAGTACCTTATTGAAGGAGTTACTGACCGCCGGCTGTTATGTGGGAATAGCCACCCATGATGAATGGCTCGTTCAGAATGCATTCCAAACCATCGATGATTTAGGATTGAATCCAACCCAATATGAATTTCAAATGCTTTATGGCGTGACGCCACCGCTTCGGCAATCTATTCGTGAGGCAGGGCACCGCTTACGTGTGGCTGTTCCATTTGGACCGGCCTGGTATCCTTACTCCATTCGCCGGCTCCGGAAAAATCCAACCATCGCAGGATATGTATTAAAAGCACTTTTTAAAAGACCGGGATGACCAATTTGAAAAAATCCGAGATTATCATCATCGGCGGTGGCGCAGTGGGTTTATCCTGTGCCTACTACCTGAATCAGGCCGGGTATGAAGTTACCGTTTTAGACATGGGTACTGTCGATAAAAAATCCTCCTGTTCTTGGGGGAATTCCGGTATGATTGTTCCCAGCCATATTGTTCCACTGGCCGCGCCGGGAGTGATTAAACAAGGGTTGAGATGGCTTCTGGATCCGGAAAGTCCTTTCTCTATTGAATTCAACCTATCCGTCGAAATGATATCCTGGTTGTGGAAATTCCGCAAGGCTGCAAATCCTGAGCATGTGAAAGCCGGCGCGAATGTATTTCGTGAATTGGGCCTTTCCAGTCGCTCTCTGTATTTAGAACTTGGCCGGGAAATGGATTTTGGACTTGAGTCCAAGGGCATCCTTATGCTGTGTACCCATGAGGAAGTTTTAGAACATGAATATACTATTTCTGCCATGGCCCGGGAGCTTGGCATGGAAGCGGTTGACCTGGATCCAACCGGTGTGCGAACCGTCGAGACAGGAATGGATACAACAGTTTTGGGTGGGGTTCATTATCCGCTGGATTGCCATATTGATCCCGTGCGGTTTCTGGATGTAATGCAAAAACTCTTACAGGAAAGAGGTGTCAAAATACATTACAATTCTGTCGTCCGTGGTTTACAGACAAATAATGGAAAAGTAGAATCGGTCGAAACGGAACAGGGAAAATGGAGGGGAATTCAATTCGTATTGGCCGCCGGAAGTGTTTCGTCTAAACTGGCAAGCATCATTGGATTAAAAATGCCCATGATGGCGGGGAAGGGGTACAGCGTCACTCTGGAATCGCCATTGAAAAAACCGGTACTGCCGGCGATTCTGATCGAAGCACGCATTGCTTCAACACCTATGGGACGCAACTGGCGCTTTGGCGGCACAATGACTGTAACGGACTCTAATCGAAAAATTAACCAGAAGAAACTAAGGGCAATGTTGAGAGCCGTTCAGAATTATTATCCAGAATATGATATTTCCTGGACGCACCCCTGTGAACCCTGGGTGGGATTACGTCCCCTTTCAGCTGACGGGTTACCTTATATAGGATCTTTTGTAAAATATCCTAATTTGGTTGCCGCCACCGGCCACGCCATGCTTGGCATCAGCCTGGCGCCCGTTACGGGTAAATTGGTTCATGATATTATATCAAAAAAAGAAATGGACTTTGACATGAGTATGTTATCTCCTGACCGATTCTGATTTATTTCCGATTGAGTATAAACTATCCTAAATTCTATCTATCGTGGCTCTATGGATTGAAATATCATTATTCACTTTTAATCTTATTTCGGGAAATTTGAATCCGAATGAATATCTACAAACACCGATAGATTCACGGCGATCCATTCGCCTGTATAGTGGGTATGCCACCCATCGGCCCCTCATGGCAATTGTATCTATTGGTGATATTCGACCTGAATACCACGGAACAGGTATTAATGGATTGGACATCAGCCAGAAAATTGCTTCCAATTGGAAAGGGTATCCAATCGATTGGAGTATTCGTTTAGGCTATTTACGCCATCAAGAAAATGGATTCCAACCGAATCATAATCAGGTGAATGGGCTGATCATGGCCCATTACAGGACCCAATATAAAGGAATGCCTCTTCGTCTATTTTTTGGAGAAGGATTATCCTGGTCGCAGCAAGTGCCCTTTGTGGAAGGAAGGGAAACCAGGCGATTAAGTGATGAGCGGGATTCTCGGTTAATGAACTATATCAATATAGGATTTGATTTCAATTTGGGAGATCTTTTTAGACAGCCCGCTTTACATCCTATTACAGTCGGATTTTCGGACTATCATCGTTCAGGCATTTTTAAAAAAATAAAATTGTTTAATCGTACACAAGGTGGCAGCAATTATATTACTGTATTTTTCGAATATAATTTCTGACGCTCTGTCTATTGGAATGTAAATTCTTTACGAATTTTCAAACCGAATCCTAATGAACAGACTATGTAAATATTTGATATTCATTCATATTCTTCTGGCAGGATGTGAGCTAAAAGCCACTTCAGAAATAGCATTTTCTGATTTGAATATGGTTCATGTCAAAGCAACAGGCAAAATGATCCAGGAAAAATCTATGGGATTACATCGAGTCCAAGCGGGTCAATCGAAGCCGGACACTGTCTTTATCGCTGTTCATGGTTATGGCTCCGAGGGATATGAATGGGTCTATGCATTGCGTAAAATGGCTGAATCGGGAAATATAACCTATTATTATCGGTGGGATTGGAGCCAATGTCCGGAACCAGCCAGTCTTATGTTAAATTCAGTTATTGATTCATTAATATCTGCCGAAGCAGGTATTAAGCATATCAATATATTTGGCCATAGTTACGGCGGCGTAATTGTAACAGGTCTCGCAGATGATTATTTTAATGTCTCCATGGATATTCATTCCCTTGCGGCCCCACTGGCAGGGCATACACGCCTTGAAAAAAACTGTCCTGATTATCCTCGTTTTGACAATTTGATATTGACCAATAATCTGTATCAATGGCGGACAGTTCACAAACAGGATGGTGCGTTTAAAGATTTGAAAATCGATCCACAGGTAATTGATATTGACAACAGTAAGATTATCCAACTCCCGGCCGTTTTTCCCGATGGAAGACGATTGGGGCATAATTGGTCTATTACCTGGGTCATGGATCAATATTTTACTGGAGGCAAGTAATTGAATTGTTTCATTACTGGAGGGAATCGGGGGATCGGACTGGAATTTGCGAAACAGCTTTCCGAAAAAGGTCATCATGTTTTGGCTGGATTCCGAAATCCTAAAAGTACAGATAAATTAAAAAAAATCATTCCGAATGAAAATATTCTGCATCTAAATGTGATTGATGAGCAGTCCATCATTGACACGGTGACCGAGCTAAAGTCCAGAGTCAATCATTTGGACCTGTTGATTAATAACGCAGGTATTATCGGAAGTCGGGACGGATTGAAAAAAGTTGAAATGAATGATCACCTGGATACTTTTAAAACCAATACATTAGGCCCATTGTTTGTAACGAAGCATTGCCGGTCATTGCTAGGCAAGGGATCAACCATTGTAAATATTTCATCCCTCATGGGCAGTATTGATGACAGCAGCGGCGGATCATATAGTTATAGAATTTCTAAATCAGCATTGAATATGGTGACTAAAAATCTTCATCAGGATTTAAATAGCAAAGGGATAACCGTTGTCGCTTTTCACCCGGGATGGGTCAGGACAAGAATGGGTACACCCATCGCCCCTGTATCCAAAAAACGGTCTGTATCCGGTATGCTAAAAGTATTGGAAGAGCAAAATGATATCAGTGGAAAGTTTATCAATTTCAAGGGAGAAGAGCTCCCCTGGTAATAAAGGAGTCAATATGAATTACAAAAAACAATCATATGATTTTAAGAATCTCAATCCATGGTTGAATTTATTAAGAGATGACCTTGATTTGAAAGGTGTCGCCATGGGATTCACCCGGATCCCTGCAGGAAGAGGCAATACATTCATGCACCAGCATGAAACACAGGAAGAGGTGTATGTTGTGCTTTCAGGGAGGGGACTTTTATACATTGACGGTGAGCATATTGATTTGTCACCTGGCGATATTGTGAAGGTGGATCCCATTGCCAAACGGGCCGTCAAGGCTCATGACGATTCTGAATTGGTTTGTCTCATTTTGGGTGCATTGCCGGCAAAAGGTTTTCCACGAAAAGCAAACAGCAAAACGTTGATTGATGATGGTATCCCCGATTGGGAAAACCTGCCGCCCTGGTGTGAGGGAAATGAAAAAGTGATTGAATTGAATAAAAAAATAAGAGCAAAAAGAGAGGCCGACTAATAATGGCTTTAACATGGTCTGAACGATTAAAGTACAACCTTTACTTATGGTATTTTTCATGGACAAAAGTTCGGCTGATCCATTATTGCCGTCCCAAAATATATGATATAACTGAAGAAGGTGTGGACCTATTTATGCCTTTGGATCGGCGGACCCGTAACCATGTGAATTCCATGTATATCGGCGCTATGGTTGTGGGGGTCGATATGGTCACTGGGTTTACAGCCATGCTTAGAATCCGTGAATCGAAGCGGAATGTGATTCTGATTTTTAAGGATTTAAAAAGTGACTTTTATAAGCGTGCAGAAGGGAATGTTCATTTTATTTGCAAAGAGGGAAAAGCAATTACCCATGCCGTGAATGAAACAATATCAACGGGTGAAAGAGTGAACCTTCCTGTGAAAGTGATTGCTACCGTTCCGGATAAATTTGGAAATGAACCAGTGGCTGAATTCAACATTACGCTTTCGCTAAAAGAAAAATAATAATAAATATTATTAACGAATGAAATCGTCTACGGCTCACCTGCTTTTAGTGATAGCTGCAATCTTGTGGAGCCTTGGCGGTGTTTTTATAAAAGTGGTAGATCTACATCCCATCGCCCTGAGCGGTGCCAGAAGCTTTGTAGCTGCCCTCGTTTTATTCATTTATATCCGACGGCCAAAATTCATCTGGAATAAATATATGATTATGGGGGTGATTGCCTATAGTGGAACCGTATTCTTATTTGTAGCCTCCACCAAATTAACCACAGCTGCCAATGCAATATTCCTTCAGTTTACGGCACCAATCCATGTAGTGATTTTCGGCTATTATATTCTGAAGGAAAGGGTCACAAAATTGGATTGCTTCGCTATGATAATCATTTTTATCGGTTTAGGTCTGTTCTTTGTGGATAAGTTGACGCTTCAGGGTTTTTGGGGAAATATCATGGCATTGGGATCGGGTTTATGCATGGCATTGGTCATTGTCATTGTACGGAAAGAAAAGGGGGCTTCCTCATTTGAAATTGTATTTTTGGGGAATGTATTGACAACTGTAATTGCACTCCCCTATTTAATTCCATCCATACCACTGATCACACTATCGGATGGATGGATCATCCTGATATTGGGCGTGGTGCAACTGGGCATCCCCTATATTTTATTCACCAAAGCATTAAAATATGTCCCTGCTATTGATGCCATTCTATTGGGTGCGATTGAACCTATTCTAAATCCAATGTGGGTATTTCTATTTGTGGGAGAAGCTGTAGGGGAATGGGCATTCATTGGGAGTGTTTTAGTCCTTACTGGATCTATTGGCAGAAGTTATATAATGAACCGACGCCCAAGGGCACCGATTCATCAATAGATTGGATAATGTTTCTGTTTAATTTTCCCGCTTAATAAAAGAGGGAATTATTCAATGTCTTCCATTTTTTCGTTGGTGTTATTCTGAATATAAAAGGGAATATAACTTTAAATCAGATATTCTGGCTGTGGCTCCCATTGGCCGGAAGCTGGTTTCTCATGGGGATCGAATCGCCCACAATCACGGCTTTTGTAGCAAGAATGGCCTTGCCGGAAATCAACCTGGCCGCATGGGGCTCCCTTATTTATCCCATCTCTTTGGCTGTGGAAGGCCCCATTATAATGTTATTGGCGGCCAGTACCGCTTTGGCGACAGATAAAACAGCATATAGAAAACTGTTCAAATACATGGTGGTCATGTCCCTGGTTCTGACAGCAATCCATGTGCTTATTGCTTTTACGCCACTATTTTATGTGGTGGCCAATGGATTGTTAAAAGTACCCGTGGCACTACATGAACCGGGGCGAATTGGACTCCAAATTATGACACCATGGACGATTATGATTGCCTGGCGGCGTCTGAATCAGGGTGTCATGATTAAATATGGAAATTCTCAGTCAGTTGCTTTGGGTACGGTCATTCGACTTATTACACTTGTATCCGTATTATTTTTTGGGATTACCTATACAGATTGGTCCGGTGCAAAGGTGGGTGCGGTGGCGGTAGCCATTTCGGTAACGATGGAAGCCATTTTCGCTCATTTTATTGTTCAAAACATTTTACACAAAACTTTACCTCCATCAAGTGATGCCAAACGCATCACACTGAAATCTTTTACCCATTTTTATTTGCCATTAGCCATGACGCCTCTCATGACATTACTCATTCACCCTGCCGGCGTAGCGGGGATGAGCCGTATGCCGGACACGTTGGCTTCACTGGCATCCTGGCCTGTGGTATATGGATTAATATTTTTAACCCGGGGATTTGGGTTTGCATTCAACGAAGTGGTGGTATCCATGGCCGGGAAGCCATCCGGAAAAATTCAACTCCAGCGATTCGCCCGGATACTTGCCCTTGTGACCATGACTATGATGGCAATGGTAGCATTGACACCTTTGGGAGAAATATGGTTTAGCCGCGTATCAGGATTGTCGCCTGAATTAACCCATTTATCCTCAGTAACGGTCATGTTTGCTATCCTTATGCCTGGATATCAAGTGTATCAATCATGGTATGGGGGTATGCTGGTTCATCACCACAAAACGCGAGGTATCAGTGAAGCAGTTTTGGTTTATGTATCCATGGCCTTATTCGGTTTATGGCTGGGCACAAAATTAGCCACCTTTCCGGGGATTTATTGGACCATCAACGTTTTTGTAATTTCAGGGATTTGTCAAACTTTCTTTTTGAGATATCGTTATAAGAGAATCAAATTAATCCATGGATAAAACAGAATTAAAAGACAATGTAACCATACAACAGCCCCAGATTCATGATTCTGCTTTTGTGGCCAAAGGCGCTCAAGTCATTGGCGATGTCATTTTAAAGGCCGATAGTTCTATTTGGTACAATACCGTTTGCCGGGGAGATATAAACCAAATTGTGATTGGTGAACGGACGAATATTCAGGATAATAGCGTGATTCATTTAGAAAATGATCAGGGCGTGATCGTGGGTGACGACGTGACGGTAGGACATAACGCCATTATTCACGGCTGTACCATAGAAGATGGCGTTCTCATTGGTATGGGAGCCATCATAATGAACGGTGTTGTCGTGGGAAAAGGGTCCGTCATTGGCGCCGGTGCCGTGGTAAAAGAAAATATGATTATACATGAATTGTCACTTGTGGTGGGTGTACCTGGAAAAATTGTAAAAACGTTAACACAAGATATATTTGAAAAAAATGTACAATGGGCCCATAAGTATGTGCAGTTGGCTCATATCCATAAGGAGTACCAACAATGAAAATTGGACGAAATGATCCCTGCCATTGCGGGAGTGAAAAAAAGTTTAAGGATTGCCACGGCGCCTTTGATAAGGACAAACAATGGAAGAAAATGGCGATTTATGGCGGTATAGCCATTGTGGTTATATGGTTTATACTCAATGTAATAAATGCAGACAAAGGCACCGCTGCACCGCCGGGAAAAGTCTGGTCAGAAGAACACGGACATTATCATGATATTCAACCCAGCCGCACTCCCATTCCTCCCATGCCTTCCGATGTGCAGCGGTCTTTGAATGTTCCCCAGCCGGAAGGCTCAGCTCCAGAAGGAAAAATATGGTCTACAGAACACGGCCATTGGCATGATATTACCCCGACCTCAAATCCTCTATCCGAATCAACTTCGATAAATATTCCACAACCCAAAGGGTCAGTACCAGAAGGAAAAGAGTGGTCTTCTGAACATGGTCATTGGCATGATATCAATTCGCCAAATAATAAATGAAATGTCTGTTTAAATTAATCATATTCACTTTGCTTATTATCGGGTGCGAAGAAATGCGGGAAGAATCCTGTATAGACGAAAGTAAAATTAAAAATGATCCCTGTCCACGAAATTATGACCCCGTATGCGGTTGCAATGATAAAACTTATTCGAATCCATGTATGGCCGAAAATGCCGGGTTGGAAAGTTGGACAAAAGGGGAATGTAAATAAAATCTAAATCATGTGCCGAAATAAGTATGAATATAAAAAAACAAATTATTTTAGATTGTGATCCGGGTCAGGATGATGCTGTGGCATTGGCGCTGGCCATGGCAGCAAAAGATGAAATTGATTTATTGGGCGTGACAACGGTAGCGGGAAATGTCCCCCTGAACTTAACCCAGAGAAATGCCCGAATTATGTGTGATATTTGCCATCGAACAGATATAAAGGTATATGCCGGTGCTGAAAAACCCATGGCCCAACCATTGGTGACAGCAGAACATGTGCACGGTAAAAGTGGTTTGGATGGCATTGTTATATATGAACCGACAACACCATTAGAAGAAAAGCATGCGGTTGATTTTATTATAGAAACATGTTTAGCAGCGGACAATAATTCCATTTTTCTTGTTCCCACGGGACCCTTAACGAATATTGGATTAGCCATTGAACGGGCACCTGCTATTTTATCTAAAATTAAGGAAATTATTTTGATGGGTGGTGCGTTGAGGGAGGGGGGGAATATTACGCCTTCCGCAGAATTCAATATTTATGTGGACCCTGAAGCGGCCCAAATTGTGCTTCGGTGTGGTCGCCCCATAGTGATGATGAGCCTGGATGTAACCCATCAAGTGCTAACCACGAGAAAACGGGTAGATGCCATTCGAAATTTAGATTCAACTGTGGGTGAGCCTATTGCATCGCTCATTGAGTTTTATGAACGGTATGACGAAGAAAAATATCATTTAGATGGGGCGCCACTCCATGATCCCTGCACAATCGCTTATTTAATAAAACCCGATTTATTTTCATTGAAAGAAGTGAATGTGGAAGTGGAAACAGAAGGAGATTTTACCCGAGGTGCAACCGTTGTCGATTATTGGGATGTGACTGAAAGAACACCCAATGTGCAGTGGGCCCATTCTGTAGATGATGAAGGGTTTTTTAAACTATTAAATACGTACCTCTCAAAAGTATAGATCGTTTATTTTATGAGACATTTTTTACTCACCCTGATTTTATGTGTTGTTGCCTGCGAAGATAAAAAGAAGGATGATGGCTGCATTAATGAAAGCCAAATAAGTGGTGATCCATGTATTACAATTTTTGATCCTGTCTGTGGCTGTGATGACAAGACTTATAGCAATTCATGTGTTGCATTCAATTCTGGTGTAACAGAATGGACAAATGGTGAGTGTCAATAAAATATAAAATGAGGTCTGAATTCTCATTGGGTCTCTTCTGAAAAACCGGTAGTTTCCCCGGCGTTTTTTGAGGTATTTAATTGCAAATAGTTTTAGCCACCCACAACCGGGGTAAAATGGAAGAAATGGCTGCTATTTTAGGGCACCTTCCTGTTGAACTCATCACTTTAGATACATTTCCTGAAATTGGTGATATTCCCGAAACCGGGAATACACTTAAAGAAAATGCATTTATTAAGGCAGAAACAGTCCATCGATTGACTGGTTTGCCCGCATTGGCTGACGATACAGGATTAGAAGTAGATGCACTCAACGGGGCACCAGGGATTTATTCCGCTCGTTATGCCGGCGCGGATGCCACTTTTGACGATAATTGCCAAAAAATGCTGAAAGAATTGCATGGCATTCCTGTAGAAAAACGAACGGCCCGGTTTCGCACCGTGATTGCATTTGTAAATGGTGGCGAAAAAGAATGGGTCGAAGGTGTAGCAGAAGGTCGAATTATCGAGGAGAAAAGAGGTATTGGCGGATTTGGATATGATCCGATTTTTTACTACCCACCCCTTAGAAAAACCTTCGCAGAGCTGGATTCGGTGGAAAAGAATAGTATTTCACATCGTGGGAAAGCTTTGCGTAACTTCTGTGGAATCCTCGAAAAATGGATTTAATAAATAGTGTCAAACATAAGGAGCTGACTATATCGCCTCAACGTTAACGGTTTAATCTCACCGCAATAGCGGTAATACTGTACCCAAGTGGGTATTGTTAACAATAAATATGGAGGTGGATTCCTTGCAAAAAAGGATCCGATTCGTCAGCTTACTCTTATGGGTGACCGTGGTATTTCCTGCCACTGGCCAGGGGAATCCGTCCATCCAAAACCTCCCGAACAGTTGGCACCCTCAAACACCTTTTATCCATAATCCCTATGAAACAGACCGGCCATCTTTGGTTATGCCCTATGATTCACTATCCTATTCTCCCCGGGGATTAATCCGAAAACCATTCCTCATTATTCAATCGGCGGAAATTTCCAAGGATTGGTCCACCATAACACTCTCCGGAAAGTTATTCGGGAAATTATATACCATGCCATTCGCAGCTCCCATGGATTGGTATTTCGAAAAACAGATAAAGCTCAATAGAGAGTTGGCATTTGTTAAAGCAATCCACGATACGACCAGAAGTAGATCACCTCAAACCCAAATACTTCAGGATCGCCGGGGGAGAGGTATCGAAGTGATTGGTGTGGATATGGGTAATATTGGGCGTGTATCCCTCACAGCCCGGGGGAATGTAACGGTGAAAGGAAATTTGGTATTTCAGGACCAAGAACTCATTCGCTCCAAATTGAGCGAAACTCAAAATACCCATTTAGAATTTGACCAAACCCAGCGCATTAGTGTGGAAGGAAAAATCGGCGACCGGGTTTCTATCAATGTGGATCATGATTCAGAGCGGGATTTTGACTGGGAAAATAATATTCGAATTTCCTACAAAGGGGAAGAGGACGATATTGTTCAAACCGTTGATGCGGGAAATGTATCTCTATCTTTACCCGGTTCTCAATCCCTCATGGGTTCTGCCAGTCACCAGGGTTTATTTGGTGTCAAAACAGTTTCAAAACTAGGCCCCATGAATATCACGGCCATTGCATCTATAGTCAATACGGAAAAGAAATCACAAGAATATAAAGGCAAGAGTGAAGCGCAAACCATTAAAATCCAGGATCACCGGTATGTGGAAAATAAATATTTCTTTATTCATGAGTGGTTTCGAGACGGTGTCGTTACTCAAGCCGGAGGTTCCACCGTTTTTGTGCCACCATTTTATCCTTTAAAAGATGGCCTCCACCAAATTGGAAATATTGTTGTTCGGAATTTTGAACTGTATCAGTTGGATCAAACCACCAATTCAGAAACAAACCCCGGCACCGCTTTTGCTGATTTGGAGAATCCAAATGAAAGCGACGATCAAACCGGAAATTTTAAACGGCTTGAACAGGGGCAGGATTATATTCTAAGCGAAGATTTGGGATTTATTCGACTCAGGCAAAGAGCCCATGATGAGGTGCTAGGGTGTACATTTGTTCTGGAAAACCGAGTCACCGGCGACACTTTAAAAACGTTTGGAAAAGGAATTTCAGCAGATTCTGATCAACTGATGATGAAAATGCTGAAACCCCGAAAACTGACGCCCAATCATCCTGTGTGGCCCCTTATGTTTAAAAATGTCTATTATCTGGGAACCACAAATATCAATAAAGAAGGATTCGAATTACGGATTGTGAATGATCGTTTACCTGTGCCTAGTCACTTGGATCCTCAAGGAAATCCCTATATTACCCAATTTGGATTAGACAGTTTAAATGAAAGTGGTATCCGGACTTCTGACCAAAAAATAGATTTGGCTAATCCCAATATAATTAGTCTGGTAGAAGGTGAATTATTTTTCCCCACCTTTCATCCTTTTGCATCGGATACGGTTACCGGAGGAAATCAGGCGCCGGGCTTGAAAGGATCATTGGGAGAAGGTAAAATGTATTTTAGTACCCAACGGACCCAGATCAATAATGACAGTCGGTTTACCATCGAAGTAGATTATGCCAACCAAAGTGCCACCATCAATTTGGGATTCATGATTGTGGAAGGCAGTGAACAAGTTTATAAAGGGGGAATCCCCCTTAAAAAGGGGGTGGACTATCAGGTAGATTATTTCAGCGGTACGATTGTGTTATCTGATGATGTGGATCCCAATGCGGAAATCAAGGTGATTTATGATAAGCATCAATTGGTTACATTTGATAAAAAGACGATTATAGGTGTCCGATCCCAAATGGATTTTGGAGAAAAATCTTTTATTGGCGTAACGGCCCTGTATTATAATCAATCTGTTGTGAATCAAAAAGTGGAAGTAGGATATGAACCCATGCGCAACTTTATCTGGGGGTTTAATGGTCGCTTCCAAAAGGATTTTCCCAAACTCACCCGTACTTTGGATCGATTGCCCTTGATTGAGACGGAACAATTGTCGGCGTTTTCTTTTGAAGGTGAATTTGCACAAATTTTACCGAACCCCAATCCAATTAATAACCGAGCAACCGGCGACCCGAATGGTGTAGCATTTATTGATGATTTTGAAGGGTCGAAGCGTACCACATCTATACCGATTTTGAGACGTTTTTGGAGAGAATCCTCAGCCCCATCTGACTATAAAACAGGAAAATCATTTACTCAGCGTAATCGTGGGAAATTGAATTGGTTCAATCCATTTGTTCAGGTGCGGACCAAGGATATCTGGCCAAATTTATCCACGTCAATTCAAGCCCAGAATGAAACCACAGATATTATGCTTCTTCAGTTTGATCATCGAGAGCATCAGTTTGGCGTTCTTCAAGACTCTATCTGGGGAGGAATTATTACACCATTCTATTCCGGTGACTATGACCAGACAGAGACAAAGTTCTTTGAAATGTGGGTTAAAGGGGATGGAGGAAAACTCACCATTGATTTGGGTCAAATCAGTGAAGATCGGGATGGGAATGGTATTTTGAATACAGAAGATGTTCCTGTGGGTGGAATGATTGGTGACGGGATTCTGGATGATGAGGAAGACATTGGGTTGGACGGGTGCCCCGATGCATTTGAAGATGGATGGGGATTCTGTTTGGATCCGGAAGGCCCATCATATTCGGATTATGCAGCCGGTGGTGAACAAGTATTGATTAATACGTTTAGTGATGTGAATCCGGAAGATCCTAATGGCGATAATTGGGAATATTCTGAAGGGAGCAACGACTATTCCCATATAAATGGGACTGAAAAAAATGCATTGGATGCGGGCCGATATCCCGATACAGAGGATTTAGATCGCACCGGATTTTTAGACCGGACAAATGATTATTTTACCAAATCATTTAACCTGATTGATACGACCTATTTTGCAGGTGAAACAAAAAAAGATGGTATTCCCACGGGATGGCGGTTGTATCGGGTACCCCTATCGGAGTTTGATCAAAGTGATGAATCCCAACAAAGGGAATGGAATAATATTAATCATTTACGCTTGACGATCAGTGATGTGGATAAGTCCGCCATTATTCAAATAGCAAAGGTAGAATTAGTAGGTAACCAATGGCAGGAATTAGGTATTGCGGCAGACAGTACGGAAAAATTCAGTAAAGAAAATGCCGACTCCATATTTGCCGTTTCTATAATTAATACAGATGACAATGCAGACTACCGTCCACCGGAAGGCGTCCAGGGAGAATTTGATCGCATCAACCAAATCAGATCCAAAGAACAATCACTCATATTAAAATTTACAGATCTCCCGGGCAGAGCAAGTGGCGCCGCCATGAAAACACTTATCTCCATGTCCGGGGATCGGGCCAGGAGTTATCTCTCTTATGAAAAAATGAAAATGTATGTTTATGGAACCAGTCCATGGATTAGCAATGAAAATACGGATGTTGAAATGTTTATGCGGTTTGGTTTTGGTGAAAATTATTATGAAGTGATTCAGCCTGTTTATGATGGATGGGATGAAGTAAAAAACCGTAATGCAGTGAATTTAGATTTGGAATGGTTGACCCGGCTCAAATTGCAAGATTCATCCTCTGTAAAAAAATATCGGGAAACGGATATTTTTATGGATTCTACCGATTTTAAGGAATATCGGTTCACGGATGAATTGGGTGTGGAAACCAACAAGGTAATTCGTATAAAAGGGCAGCCGGCATTGAACCGTACTAAATATTTTGTATTGGGGATTCGGAATCTGTCTGAAACACCGATTACAGGAGAAGTGTGGCTGGATGAATTACGCCTTAGCGGGGTGAAAAAGGATAAAGGAATATCCATGCGCCTCCAAAGCCGATTTAATCTGGGGGATATACTCAAAACATCTATTGCTTTTAAAATACAGGATGGAGATTTTCATATGCTTCAGCGGAGGCTTGGCTCGAATAAATCCAACCAAAGTTTCAACATGAATACAGGACTTAATATGGACAAATTTTTACCCTCGTCCTGGGGAGTAAGAATCCCGGTTACCACCACTTTTTCCAATTCAGTCAGTCGACCAAAATATTTTCCTGGTCAGGATATATTGGTGAATCAGAGTAATGCCCCCGATTCTATTTTAGCAAAATCCAATGCAATGACATTATCCATATCTGCAGCAAAATCATCCAAATCTGATAATAAATTTGTAAAATATACACTGGATCGTTTGAACACGCGTTTTTCAGCCAGCCGGCGATCCATGTCAAATGAAATCCAAAAAGAAGTATTGAATGAATCCTATCAGGGGCAGGTGAGTTATGCTCTTCCTTTTAGCAGAAATAATTACTTTATGCCTTTCAAGTGGGTTTCTTCTGTACCATGGATTGGTGAAAAACTGGGGAAAACACATTTTTATTACTCGCCCTCGAATTTTAACGCGTCGGTAAATTTTAATGAAAGGCTAATCCAGAAAACGCCACGTCGGGGGAATAAATCTCCCGATGTTTATAATTTTGGACTCAACCAGTCTTACGCGTTGGATTATAAAATTACAGAATCTATTAATTCAAAATACAGCCGGGCCATCAAAAGTAATTTAAATGATTATCGGGGATTTATGGCCAATGCACTCAAAAATAGAGAATCTGGTATTGTTACTGATATTACTGAAAGTTTTAATTCTTCATTCCGTCCCATTTTACTGGATTGGCTAAAGCCAACCTTTAATTATTCTGCAAATTACCGATGGAATAAAGCGAGGGACATCAGTGTGGATGGAGCAAATATCGGTAATCAGGTTCGGTTTTCATCCGGCATCAGCCTTTCCCCTGTTAAACTGGTTGAATTGGTTTACAAACCATCACAAGGTGGGCGTATACCCCAACGAACCCGAACGGTACCCCCACCCAGAACACAGGATTCTGATTTTGGGAAAGAAAAATCTGGGGAAGATTCAGAAGATAGAGGCCGGGGTCGAGGGCGCATTGTACCGGAGCCGCAGCAAAAAGAAAGCCCAAAAGAGACGAAGGAGAAAAAGTCAAAATTTGCTGAAAGCAACCTGCTGAAAAAAGTGCATGGATGGGCCAGAAAAGTTAACCCCATTAATTTTTCTTATACCGAAAATGTCAATAAAACAGGCATGGGAGTGATTGGTGATATACCCTTGGGGTATCGCCTGGGATTTAACCGGGATCATGGTTTGGATCACTCCGAACAGGTGGGGTCCAATACGGGGAATTGGGATCATAAACGTGATTTTTCCGTTCGATCCGGATTAAACCTCACCCGTGCAATGTCACTTTCTTTTAATTATGCCCAGAATGTATCCAGTAATCGACGGGGGTCGGGATTGGAACAGCGATCCATGTCCCGGGATTATTTTTCTTATGGGAAGTATTTAGAAAATGGATTGCCATTTGTAGGGTGGTCTATTCGCTTGACTGGATTAGAAAGAAATAAATTTCTCAAACGATTTGTCCGCACCCTGAGTTTAGATCATGCCACCAACGGAAAGGAAACGCGGGCCTGGCAGTTTGATCAATTCAGTGGTCCATCCATTGCATTTTTTAATGTGGATGATTTTATTACCGATTATAAAGATAACGAGCGAACCTCTCGCGTGAATATGAATTTTTCACCATTGATCGGGGTCACCATGGCATTAAAAAAAGGAGTTGCCATCACCATGCGCCATAACCGAACGCTCTCAAGGGAAGAATCTGCCAATGGGGGACAAAAAATATTTCAGGATCAATCCTATCTGATTACGGCGAATTATATGCACCGGGGCGGCTTTACAATTCCACTTCCATTTTTTGATAATTATAAGGTCAATAATCAGGTTAACTTCACCTTTAATTTTGATATGAATAAAAACCGGACACTTCAGAAAGCTCAGGAGGCAACAAAGTTTGCTGAAACGGCCTATTCGTCCAGTTGGAAAACAGGCATCCGATTAACATACACATTCTCAAAAACTGTTAGCGGAAGTATGATTTGGGAATACAGGGAAAATGATTCAAAACATACTGGAAAGAAAATCGATAGAGATTTTGGATTTGATGTAAATCTGGCCATACGAGGATAATGAAACACCACATCCATTGGATGATTTTATTAATCGCATCTTCAATCGGATGCCAAACAAGAATCCCTGTTTTTAACGGAAATGCAGCCTTTACCCATTTAGTAGCTCAATGTGATTTTGGTCCCCGCAACCCCGGTTCAGTTGGACATCAAAAAGCATTAGATTATTTTTTAAATGTTCTGGCGACTTTGGCAGATACTGTGTCGACACAATCATTTACAGAAGTAATGCCGCGGTCAAAACAAAAAGTGGAAATGCATAATATTATAGCACAATTCAACCCAAAGGCGAAAAAGCAAATTATGATATCCGCTCATTGGGATACCCGTCCCTGGGGTGACCGTAGCTTAAGTATCATGAGAAAAGATCAGCCCATTCTGGGAGCCAACGATGGGGCGAGTGGTGTGGCCATCCTTTTAGAATTAGCGAAGGTGCTTCATGACAATCCCCAGAAAATTGGTGTAAACCTGGTGCTGTTTGATGCGGAGGATTTTGGGTCAAGTGGCGATTCCTGGTCATACTGCAAAGGATCACAATATTTTGCAAAAAACCTGCCCATTACACTTCCGGACTATGCCATTAATTTGGACATGGTGGGGGATGCCAATTTAGAAATCTATATTGAACGAATTTCATATAAGCAAAACCCTTCACTGGTCTTAGAATTATGGGGATTGGCTGAAGAATTAAAGCTAAGTGGGTTTAAAAAAATGGCTTACCACTCCATTTTTGATGATCATGTACCGCTATATGAACTTGCAGGTATCCCTGCTGTGGATATTATTGATTTTGATTATCCCGATGAAAAAACGAATTACCATCACACCTATAATGATATTGTGGAAAAATGTTCTCCCGAAAGTCTAAGGCAAGTGGGTACCCTCATGGTTCACCATATATACAACCAGCAATGACAGGTTATAAATCCAGATTCAATGTATCGATTGCATTCGCATTCCTCATGATGTGTGGGTGTGAAAAATCTATACCCATTGTGGAATCAACACCCATTTCAGACGTTGATTTTTCTTTTCTCCAAGCATCCAATAAATTGTTTGTTTCTGCAACAGTATCTTCCGGATATCAGGGCGGATCCTTGGATTCAGTTATGGTCTTGTGGCAGGGGATTAGTGCCACAAACACAGGGGATACATTGAGATTATTTGATGATGGAACCCAAGGGGATATCCTGTCCAAAGACCAGATGTTCAGTCGAAAATTTAACAATGATGATGGACTGAAAAATGTGATTCCCCCTACAGCCAAAGATTCTATATTTTTCTCTATTCTTGGCCTATACGGCGGGAAAAAACAGACGGTAGCGTCCATCTTTGTGCTTGGTAATATTCGTCCAAAATTGGGGAGTATTTTTGTTCCGGATACGGTGACCCGGCCCACGGCGAACCCGGATCCGAATATAACCAATACGGTAAAATTTTCGGTGACCGCATCCGTATCAGATCCAAACGGACTTGAGGATATTCAGCGTGTATTTTTTCGAACCTACCACGTTGGGTTGGACTCCATGATGAATGGGGGAAATCCCATATTACTTTATGATGATGGGTCCGGAGACGAGGGCTCTGGAGATTTGCAAAAAGGAGATGGCACTTACACCGTTACCATTTCTATGACTGAAAATGCTACCACGGGCACTTATTATTGGACATTTGAAGCACAAGATTTTTCCAATGCTTATAGTGATAGTGTCAAGAAAGTGTTGGTGGTCCAATGAGGCGATTACTCCACATAATATTATTGATGAATTTAGTTTTTCCACAGGGATTGCTTCCGGGTACATATAAAATGGCAGCCATTGACTTTGACACCACATCTTTTAAAGGACTCAAAAGCAATTCGATCAGTGATATTGTTCCTTTGGCAGATACCCTTGTTTGGATAGGCACTGGGGCCGGGTTGGCTGTGCTACGGGATACGTCCTCCATTTTTACCATCACGTCCAATGCCTCCGCCGCCGCAGGACAATTATCCAATGAAACGCCTGCGGGTGGTGTCACCGCTTTGGCAGCAAGTCAAAAAACACTATTTGCAGCTTTTGCCACAACGATACAGGATACCACTTTTGGGAATGGACTTATTTATTCCACGGATGCAACTGGGAATTCAATCGACTGGACTTATTTTGATCAGCCAGTGGATACGGAAGGGGATTCATTGGCGCCATTTGCAAAACGATTCTTTAAAACATTACCCATTACTGTGGCTGGATTTAATGTGACTTACGATGCGGCAATTTCTGGTAATTATATCTGGATCACGAGTTGGGCCGGCGGTTTGAGGCGTTATAATATTTCCCAAAAGGTGTGGGAACGGGTGCCACTCCCTCAGGATGGTGATCAGATTCTGTTTACCTGTGAATCATCCAATTATGAAGACACCCAAAGTGGTGATGTTTTAAAAGATTTTTATCTGAATCCACGGGATCCTTGGGATGGTGTATCAGATAAATCAGACAAACCCCACGCCTATGGCCATCATAATCATAAAGCTTTCTCGGTCATTGCCTATGGTGATACAGTTTGGGTGGGAACGGCCAATGGGGTTAATCGGGGTATTATCGGTGCCAATGGTTGTGTGGATTGGACCCATTATTCTCCCACTTCACATGGATTATCCGGTGGATTTGTGGTAGGGCTTTCGCTTCAGAAATATCAAGGTCATCAAATTGTGTGGGCGGCCACGGTGGCGGCTCAGCCCGGTGAATCAAACGGAGCCAGTTATACCGTGGATGGGGGTGATACATGGCATACAACGCTTCATGGTGAACGGGTGTATAATATTACTGCAGCAGATTCTATTGTGCTGGTGGCCAGCCGATCTGGATTGTGGAAAACAGTGACGGATAATCCGTTGGATGTGGCCAAACCATGGGCAAAATATAATCCGGCGAAACAAACCATAATGATTGGTTCTACGGGGACGTATCGTATGGATGAACTTTTTAGCGATCCTGTGCTGGGGGTTGTCTATGACACTCGGCCTTTTTATGCCTCCACCGCTACGATTTGGATTGGATCATGGGATGGCCTGGCGCGTGCCATGGATCCCCATGGAATGAATTGGCAGATTTATCGCGCCAATTTTGATGCGGATAAGGTATATGCCTATCCGAATCCATTTTCTCCTTATGAGCATAATCAGGTTGGGGGCACCGGCTATGTTCACATTCATGCGGACGTGAAAATTTCATTTATAGTTAAAATGAATATATTCAATTTTGCCATGGAGTCGGTGTACAGTAAAAACTTTGACCGCCGCCAGGCCACGACCGGTTCCCTAAAATGGGATGGAAAGGATTCCAATGGCAGGGTCGTGGATAATGGTACCTATTTTATTCGATTAGAATATGACAATAAAATCAAATGGATGAAACTGATCGTCATCAAATAATGAATCGGATTAAACAATATATCATTTTTAGTTTAATGGCATTTACATGGTTAAGTGCCGGATCCAAAGGATCTTATGCCGGTGGATTTTTGCGGATGGGTTCATCTGCACGCGCCATGGCAATGGGGAGTGGTTTCACCGCCGAGATTGATAAAGGATTTGCCGCATACCATAATCCCGCTTCGCTGGTATTTATTCAAAACCGGCAACTGGGATTCAGTCATCATTTTCTGCCTCTTTCTCGACGATTTATGGCTGCCAATTTTGCAACACCATTGCCTCCATCAGCCAGTTTGGGCGTTGCTTGGGTCAGCGCCGGGACAGACCAAATTGATGGCCGTACCAGTGCCGGGGAGCATACCCAATATTTATCCACTTCAGAAGATGCATTTATCATTTCTTTTGCTCAGAAAATTCTGCCATGGTTTTCCGCTGGATTAAATATTAAAATTCTTAAACATCAATTACCCATGAATACCATGGACTTGGCTGGTAAAGGGATGGGTGTTGATTTTGGTGTATTTATCCATACAGAAAAAGGTGCAAACCTGGCTTTTATGGTCCAGGATTTGAATTCCAGATACCAATGGAAAACAGATAAAATTTTTGAACGGGGTAAAGTGTACGTGGAGCAATTTCCAACGCTGTATCGTGTCGGAACCACATTTCAGTATGGTAAGGTGTATGTGGCTGCAGATGGCGGTATGGTGATGAATGGCAATGAATTACTCGGGTATTCTTTACGCATTGGGGGTGAATACCCCTACCTCGATCATTATTTTATTCGGGCTGGATTGGGTAACGGAAGAATGTCCGTTGGTGTTGGTGTAGATTGGTCCTTGCTGAAAGATAATGATGGCAAACTGGATTATGCTTTTGTTTTTGAGAATCCCGCCGGCACAGCCCATATATTTACCTATGCGTTTTCATTTTAAGTTAATTTTTTTCCTTTTCTCCCAGGTTGGGGCAGTGGGTACCCAATTTTTATCGATTCCCCCCTCCGCCCGGGATTTGATTTTTTTTAATTCCCATTGGCGGAATCCGGCTGTGCTGAATCAATTGAATAAAGCACCGGAATTGGGGTTGGCCTATGGCAATTGGCTGGCCGGTGTTCAATCCGTTGGGTTTCGTTGGAAAGGCCAAATCAAAAATGGTAGCGGAGGTATATATATTAGATATGTGGGGATTGATGATATTGAATTGCGCCCCAATAAACCCACTTCTGAACCACTGGCCCATTATGCCGCTTATGGTTCTTCCATTGGAGGTGTGTATAGTTGGCAAAAAAGTGCATTTCGTTTGGGTGTAGGTGTAAAGCGGGTGGATATCCAAATTTATGAGAAAAAATCCAGTGGCACTGCGATAGACTTTGGATTGGAATGGAATGCAGCAGAAAATATCCGTATCCGTTTTTCTGCCCTCAATTTAGGAAAAATGGGAAAGCTGGTTTCCGAATCTCCCCAATTGCCCCAGCGGATAATCGGTTCATTAGCTTATGAAAGGAATCAATATGCAGTGTTTGCTGCTGTGGAATCAAACAGTATTGTAAAGGACCCCATTTTATACGGTGGCGCGAATAGTCGATATAAAAATTTAATTTATGGATTTACTGCTATGACTTCGAAAGGAGTAAAATCTATTTCTGGCGGTGCCGGTATTCAGTTTGGTATTTATTCCATCACCTACGGATTTCAATGGGGAGATCAGCATTTGGGCATGCCCCAAATGATGGATATTGCCATTCGCCTGCCATGAATATGAAACCGGCTGCATATAAAAAAGTTATCGGTTTTCTCAGTATCGCCGTTTTGTTTTTACTCCTGACAAACTATTTAGCATTACGCAAATTGGATTTGGCGACACGGGGTTCTTCGCCTGTAGAAGATGTAAAAGAAGAAATAGTTACAAAGCCAAAATCAAAAATCAAGCCCAAAAAACGGGTAGGTACTATTGTTCTGGTGATTGATGATTTTGGATATCGAAACGATCAAGTTTCGGATGGCTTTTTGGATTTGGGCATTCCCATTACATGTGCCATAATTCCCGGCCATGCCCAAAGCAGGGAATTTGCTCAAAAAGCCAAGGCCGCCGGGCAGGAAGTCATTATTCATATGCCCATGGAATCGACCGTTCGCGATTCCGGTGAAGAGAATTATAAAATCAAAACAGGAATGATCAGCGAAGAAATTGAATGGCGTATACGGGAAGTATTCAAGGAAATGCCCGAAGCTGTTGGGATGAATAATCATCAAGGATCCAAAGCAACGATGAATGGAAAAGTCATGGGTGTGGTGGGGTCAGTCCTGAAACAAGAGGGAAAATATTTTGTTGATAGCCGTACATCGTCTGCTACTGTGGGTGAAAAGACTATGAGGTCTTTGGGGGTACCAACCATGCGGCGCCATGTATTTTTAGATAATGAATCAGATAAAAAGGAAATTGCGAACCAACTGGAACAATTGGTTAAAATGGCTCGGAAACAAGGAATAGCTTTGGGCATTGGCCATGCGCGGCCCAATACATTAGCCGTTCTCAAAAAAGAAATTCCCGATTTGCTGGCCAAAGGATTTCAATTTGAATTTGCATCCCAAAACGTGAAATAATTGATCATGCCCATTTTATCAAAAGTAATGCGGGGAGATTTTATTGAAAGCATTCATGTGGCATACGGGGTTGCTGTGGATGAAAAAGGGGATGTGGTTTATGCCACAGGCGATCCCCATTATTTAACCTGTATCCGATCTTCATGCAAACCATTCCAGGCATCAGCGGCTGTAAAAGCTGGCGCCGTTGAGGCAGCCGGTTTTTCTGAAGATGAAATTGCCCTCATGTGCGCCTCACATAATGGAGAGGAAATCCACGTCAATACCGCCAAATCTATGCTGAGTAAACTGGGTTTCACACCAGATAATTATTGCTGCGGAAGCCATGCGCCTTATGATGATGCATCCCATCATGCCCTTAATATAAGTGGGGTGGCACCAAGTCCACTTCATAATAATTGTAGCGGCAAACATGCAGGGATGCTTTCGTTATGTAAAAAGTTAGGTGCAGACCCGAAGGATTATATCGATTCGGATCATCCAGTTCAGCAGGCGATTATTGATCAATTAAAACACTTAACTGGATTGGAAAAATTATCTACAGCCATTGATGGGTGCAGCGCGCCTACACCATTTTTAACCCTTTCCATCATCGCAAGCATGTTTCAAAAATTAGCGTCTGGAAAATATCTTGAATTGGATATATTATTTAATGCCATGTCCAACCATCCTTATTTGATTGGGGGACGGAAAAGATTTGACACAGATTTCATAACAGCCATGAATGGGAAAGCAGTATGTAAGGTGGGTGGAGAAGCTATCCGCGGATTTGGGATTCGGAAGCCTGACGGCTCTGTAATAGGGGTGGTCGTTAAAGTATTGGATGGAAATATTCGGGCACTTGAGCCCTCTTCCATGGCATTTTTAAATGAAATGGAATTACTGACGGATGAAGAGAATCAATCATTAGGGAAATATCGTGAACCGGTTTTGAAAAACCATCGAAAGATTATTGTGGGTAAAATTTCTACAGGAATTGATTTTTAAAATGAAGCGATTTCTGTTACTCATCTTTTTATATGCCGTAATCTACAGCCAGGATACATTAACCATTATGACGTATAATGTGCTTCACTTTTCAGGCAATACAACCGGTCGTGCCCAATCCATTAAGAAAGTCATGGATTATGCGCAACCCGATATAGTGATTTTTCAAGAACTGGAACACCAGAGCGGTATCGATTTACTATTGAGTGATGTGTTTAATGTGGACAGCACGGCCTTCGCGGCAGGGACATTGCCCAGTTCCTCTTACATGAAAACCGGCATTATTTATCGAAAATCCAAATTGGATCTCTCATCTCATGTTGTTCTTTCTACTGTTTTGCGGAGTATTCCCGGTTATACCTTATCCATTAAGAATGCCCATTCAAACGTAAAGCCATTTACGGTTTTCGGTGCCCACTTGAAGGCAAGCGATGGAACCAGTGAATCGGAACAGCGATGGGAAGAAGCAAAAGAACTATATAAGCATGTGGCACAAAAAGATCAAAATTATCATTATATATTTGGGGGTGATTTTAATTTATACGATACGGAGGAGCCGGCCTATAAATTATTAACAGATAGTATGACGGTGGACTTGGAAGATGTGGTGGGGCATTGGGTGCGAAAAGAAAGTGCACATGTAATGAAATACACCCAATCCACACGGACAGAAAGTATAGGAGATGGCGGGTCCACAGGCGGGTTAGATGACCGGTTTGATTTTATCCTATTTTCGGACCACTTTACATCCAGCGATCCGGATTTGAAATATGTGGATGGTTCCTACACGGTCATTGGGAATGATGGAAACCATTATGATAAGGCACTCATTGATGGTGGGAATAGTGCAGTCCCGGACAGCATCGCCGAAGCTATTTACTTCGCATCTGATCATTATCCGGTTGTGGCGAAAATAGCATATACCACCAAATCGTCAACCAGTCCCATTGCCCACGCTGGGGGAGATGTGGTGGCGGCCATTGGAGATACAGTTTATTTAGATGGAAGCCAAAGTTATGATCCAAATGGCACAATCATTTATTATGTTTGGGATCAGACCTCTGGACCGGCAGTGACTTTAAACATGGGTGGGTCGGTAAAAGCAAACTTCGTCGTCCCTGATGTAAACCGTACCACATCATTTACATTTAAATTGACGGTGTCAGATAACGATGGAGAAGGGGCGACCGATTTTGTGAATGTCGTGGTACCGGTTGTGGGTGGCTATACCCCATACGATATTCAATTCACGGAAAACCAGGGTGCAGGAGAGAATTGTTATCCATCGGAATTCGAAGGGCAGAATGTGGAAGTCACCGGTGTGGTGACGGCAGTTCGCCCGGATCAAGAATATCCTAATTTCTTTTTTCAGGATCCTACCAGAACAGAATGGGCCGGTATGTTTGTATATATTGATAAAGGGTACACGCCACCGAATATAGGAGATCAGGTAAAGCTCAAAGGAGATATTTCAGAATATTTTGGTATGACAGAAATGAAGAATATTGTATCCACAGAAATTTTATCAAGCGGTGTTTCGGTTGAACCGGTAACCGTCACGGCCAGCTCTGTCTCGGGGGACTGTCGTGTCTGGGTAGAAAAGTATGAAGGTATGCTAGTTCGGATCGTGAATGTAGAGGTCACCCAAAGTGCCAATAAGGATGGTCAATGGTTTGCATCTGATTATACGGGAACTGCCATGATAGATGGTTATATGTTCGATGGGGACTGGCCTTTGCCAGAATATGGCACCCATTTTATCAGTATCACCGGTGTGCTTCATTATTCTTATGGGAAATACAAACTGATGCCAAGAAATGGTGACGATTTTAATGATCCTGTAACGGCTGTGGGAGATGAATTACCGGAGCGGTTTGAATTGCTCACCAATTATCCAAACCCGTTTAATCCAACCACCACCATTGAATTTGGTGTCGTAAATAATGGTGAGAATCATGGCTATATGTCTCTACAAATAATTGATATCAATGGCCGAGTGGTGGCCACGTTGGTCAATGGAATCCCCAATTCGAATAAAGTGGTTTGGAACGGGAAAAATGATGGGGGCCAACCCATGCCTGCCGGCATTTATTTTGCCCGAATGGAATCGGGAAAAAGGGTCCTTACCCAAAAAATGGTTTTGTTAAAATAAGATGGCTGATGTAACCGTCAGAGTAGTGGATTGTTATGTGTATTTAAAAATGGATGACGATTTAAAATTTCTATTGTTGAAACGGAACAAAAATAAGATTTATGAACACCTATGGCAGGGGGTGGCTGGGAAAATTGAAGAAGGTGAAACAGCACCAGAAGCAGCCATTCGTGAATTAAAAGAAGAAACAGGTTTGGATCTAGTGAATATGTTTGCGGCGGATCATGTGAGTCGTTTTTATGAAGTCCACGGGGATCGGGTAAACCTTGTGCCCGTTTTTGGGATGGAGGTAGATTCTGATGAAGTTATGCTATCAGAAGAACATGTTGATTTCAAATGGGTGAATATTTCAGAGGCGTTAAACACTCTGGTTTGGAATGGGCAAAAAGAAGGTATTCAAATGGTTTATGATATGGTAAAAAGCAATGATGATCGTATGCGCTGGTCAAGAATAGAATTGGAATAACAGGAGTAAAAATGTTAGATATCGGTACAAAGGCCCCTGATTTCACGCTTCCCGATCAGAATGGGAATAACGTATCTCTCGGTGATTTTTTGGGTAAGAAAGTGGTTTTATGGTTTTTTCCTAAAGCTAGCACGCCCGGTTGAACTATTGAAGGTCAGGGGTTCCGGGATGAACTCAAAAAATTTGTAGAAAAAAATGCTGTAGTAGTCGGTATGAGTGCCGATTCACCAAAAAAGCAGAAAAAATTCTGTGATAAACAAGAATTCCAATATCCTATGTTATGTGATGAACAAAAGGAAACTCTTAAAGCCTATAGTGTTTGGGGAAAAAAGAAATTCATGGGGCGTGAATATGATGGCATTTTTCGCAACACATACGTAATTGATGAAAACGGATTGATTGAAAAAGTATACAAAAAAATAAATGTTAAAACCCATGCTTTGGATATATTAGTAGAATTATAATTATTAGCTGTCAGGAAAAATTACGTCCCAGCTAAATGATATGAAACTACCCATAGATGTTTTTACTGAATGGGCCAAAGACGGTCGAGATGAACGTATGGCAAGAGGCCATGCTGATTCAGTAAATAGCATGCTAGATTTTGCCCTTGAAGGTCAGGTTGACCCATTCACTTTTATTGATGCTGGATGTGGGAACGGTTGGGTGGTTCGGATGATGGGGAATCACCAACTATGTAAAAGAGCTAAAGGAGTGGATGGCTCTGAACAAATGATCAAAAAAGCCATATCTTTTGATTCTGACAACACTTACCATTGTGCCGATCTTGTAGATTGGATACCCAATAAAAAAGTAGATATAGTTCATTCAATGGAAGTATTCTATTATGTTAAAGACCCTATTGGCTTAATTCATCGTGTGGTTAGTCATTGGCTAAAACCTGGGGGGCGACTGATTATAGGCATTGATTATTATTCAGAGAACGAGCCTAGTACATCTTGGAATAAGGAATGTGGTATATCCATTATGACCCGGCTTTCAGAAGCAGAATGGTTATCTGGTTTTAATAGCTCAGGTTTGATTGATGTATTATGCTGGCGAGTAGGTGCCAAAGATGATTGGGCCGGCACCTTGGTGGTGACAGGCCTTATGCATTATTAAGAGCTATTTTTGAAAATCAGCGGTTTGATTTACGATTGATATTAATGTATCAAATTTTTTTTCAGGTATGGATTCATACACAGGTAGATAAACCGTATTACCCATATAAGTAATGCATTCATTTGGTGTCAATTGATTTTCTCCAGTGGCTTCTATTGGATTGAGTTGGGATGAATTAAATGTTGCATCAAATCCATTTGAGCGAAGTTTTGAGACTAGTTCTTGTTTGTTTTTGCTCTTAATTGGAAAAAGCCAATAAGTGTGCGTTTCATTAAATAACCCATGAATATTTGAATCACGATTTAATCTTTCCCGAACAAAGTTCCCAGCATTAATTCTGCCTAATAAATGATTCTTATTCATTGTTGACAATCGATATTTTAAAAACTGTAATTGAGATGTGCATGGACTTTGGCGTATAAGTCTGAAAAGGTCAGACAATTTGAAATTTCTAACTGCGGATATAATTAGTGCATCATAATCAATTCTAAATAGGCGGCAGAAAAAAATATACATACCATAGAAAAAAGGAAATGAGAGAGTTTTTAGAAAAAAATATTTAATAATTTTACTCATAAATTTAATTCTCGAACTTTTATTATAATCCTTCAATCGTGATTCCAATTTCTTATATAAATTGTGATCCAAAGTCAGTGCGACAGAACATCCAAGTGCAGACACCGATTTGATGGACCCAAAGCTAAACATGCTAATTGCTGTTCGAGGGTGGGGCAAATGTTGCGACACTCCCTGAAATGCTTGTGCAGAATCTTCAACAATTATTATCTCCGGCCGATTAGCTAATGCTTCATATACAATATCCATTTCCATTTTTGAACCAAATAAATGGCCCACCACAACCATTACGGTTCTATCAGATAAGGACTGCTCAATTACACCCGGTTTAATTTGAAGGGTTGACATATCAAGATCAATCGGAACCACCTTTAAATCATGGGTTTGAACGATGTTGACCATATCAGGGATGTTGATACCAGTCATGATAACTTCACTACCTCTTTGGAAGTTCAATTCTGATAGTAGTGCATCAAAAATAGTACGTACAGACAATCCAATAAGGACATTTCCATTAGGCCATAATTTTTTAATGCTATAACCAATTTGATTTCTATCTAATAATGGATTTAAACAATATCCGAGAGCAATCAATAAATCAATATATTTAAAATCAAACCTCTTGCGTGGATAGACAATCATACGAATCTATTAATCATGATGGCTTGAAGATTCATCTTTATTAAAAGCGAATAGAAATCATTTATTTATCGGGGCATTCTGGTCCAAGAATAAGCCCTGGCTCATGCCGGCGAAAAACTTCTGGAAAAATTCCATTTCATGTACACCACCAGTCGCTAGTATTTTTCCATCTTGTTCTACTTCACCACTGGCACTGACGCGGACATTGGTTTCACCATTGACTAATTCGGTCAAATTGATGGTCACTTTGTATCGATAAATCTTTGGTCCGTCAGGGCCATCATCATGACCATGATTACCGCCAAATAGTGGTCTCGAATCATCGCTACCATTGTCACCAAAAATCATGGCTACAATGATGGCAATTACAGCCACTGCGCCAATGGCAAGACATGCTTTTTGGCCAGCACTTAGTTCCCCTTCTGGTTTTTCATTGGCCAATCCCGCCTTTGCATGTTCCGTTGTTCGGCTGGCGGTAATTAATCCAATATCAGAATTCAAGACTTCAATGGTATAGTCCATGTCTTGAAGTGAATTGATGGCTGCTTTTAGTACGGATTTTAAATCACCGGGGAAAGACCGAGTTTCCATTGCCCTGGCAATGGACGTAGCCGGTTTATCGGTTCGGGGCATATTGGTACAGCCAGAAATACCCATGACCAAATAAGCAATAAGTGACATGTAGAAGAATCGACCCGATTGGGTCTTAGGTTGAATAATGCTTCTTAACATTTAAAAGGATAGACTTTGGTAGGCATAATCCACCACACTTTTATTGTCGTCAAATGTGATAATAACCGTGAGTGATTTTGAGGATGTACTTGCGGATGATTTGCTACCCGTTCCCGCACCGGTAAACCAGCTGATGGGGTTTATAATCCCAAAAAATGTCATAGATTTAGCTTCTGACTCTCTTGATATGCGATCATACGTCCAGGTTTCTCTACCTTGTTTATCCTTGGATATAATATTGGGTGCACCCAACACTTTGGTGATTTCTGTTTGGTTTGCCCCTTTCGTCACACTGGATTGAACCATTCCCATGGTAAGCTTGTTGGACTCTTGTGGCGGGTTAGCGCATCCAACCAAAAGCATGGTGGCAAGAATAATACTGATTCGTTTTTTCATGATGATTCTCCTTTTTAGTTTTTAATCACGGGAAAGAACCAAATGTTCCCCTAAAATATTTAGATGGGATATGGTCAAAGAGTTGTAACGTATTTTAATTCAGGATACCAATTTCCCCAAAATTATTATCAATGGGTTTGGCTATAATTTCCACCAGATCCTTTTTCACATCCACATACCAGATCATGCTCAGCATGATGTAATCACCCGTCTGTCCATTTTTCCACCGCTGAACCGTGCTAAACCGCGTTTCTTTTACCGCAGTCGATTGTTGAATATTATCTTGGTGGCGTTTGGTCCTTTCAAATTCATCTGGGTGAATAAAATCTTCATCATAACGGTGTCCCACCAGATCTGTTTCCCCATATCCCATGGATTTCTCCCAATCGCCGCTCACTTCGGTTATGACGCCATCGGATAGGCGTCCGGCAATAAACAGGGATCGGGCATTGATCTTGTCAATCAGGTCATTTTTATTCTTGGTGGTTTGGAGGTTCTGGATTTTATCTTTTAGCTTGACGATTTCATTTTTTAGGTGGACATTTTCATTAATAAAATAGTTGA
>CATMGX010000005.1:0-32771 GCA_950067765.1 uncultured Fidelibacterota bacterium | reverse complement strand
TGTTTAAAGTTATATTTCTTTTCGGTTCCATTGGAAAATACCAATGGTTACACCATAAGGAGGTTGCCATAAAAAAACAATACTCAGTATTATCGCTATCACTTCCCTGAATTCCCAAGTTGCGTCGTCTCTACACACCTGGCAGAATATTTTACAAACGCCTGAATTATTAACCTATTTTGATGGTGTTTTTGAACACCTGGGTATCCATGTGGAAGAAACGGGTGAACAGTTTACCATACACCATTTAGGTACACAATTTTCCTTTGAAGAAGGAATTCATGAAGGAGAAGTGGATTTTATTGTTCCCGTACAGCTCCAGAATATTAAAAATATGGTGGTTCATGCAAAGGATGGTCAAATTAATTCAGGTGAATCTTGGAGAATTGTGGATGTATTATTTACGCCCATGACAAGGGTGACCCTTCAAACCCCGGTTTTATCAATAAACTGGCGAAGGAAACTGGCTGGCGTAGAAGACCTCATTCATGTATATTTAATTAATCCCACCGGAGGAGATGCCTCAAAACATACCTTAATATATGTGAAAGGTCAATGGCTGGTGATCAAAGGATTGCATGGAAATCCTAGGCGTACTTACTGGATGTCTCCTAAAGATTCTTTAGAATATCAGAGAGTCATTTTTCGCGCCATTAAAAAAGATACATTTTGGGGTTGGTGGACATTTGCTAGTTGGTATAAAGATTGGCGGGAAAAAGTGTCCGTTACTCATTAAAACAAAAACCCTCGTAAATAGCGAGGGTTTTTAATGTAGCCCGTAGGAGAATCGAACTCCTGTTGCCAGGATGAAAACCTGGAGTCCTAACCACTAGACGAACGGGCCAAAATATTGAGAAACGGTCTAAGAGCGGTGGCGAAATTATAAGATGAGGTGGTTTATCACCAAATCAAATTCTATTCATTTTCAGATGTATCTAAAATATCCAACAATTCACCCCGTTCGTGGAGTTCCATGGCAATATCAGCGCCACCCACAAGTTTTCCTTTAACGAATAATTGGGGTATGGTGGGCCATCCGGAATGCTCAGATAATTTGATTCGAATCATGGGGTCTTCAAGAATGTTTACATCCTTAAAATCTACGCCGTAATGATTGAGTATCTGCACCACCTGATTTGAGAACCCGCACATTGGCATATCCTTTGTTCCCTTCATGAACAGGATAATTGAATTGTCAGAAATATCTGATTTTATTTTTTCGGTTAATTCCATTGTTGATTCCTATGAATTATGTTGTGCCCATTGCGCGAGCGAATATGTATTGAGTTGAAGCGCGTGAATTTCTTTTGTCAAATGGTTCCCCACTGCTTTGTACACCGTTTGGTGTTGTTCAACAAGGGAGAGTCCTTCAAAGAGGTCGCTAATCACAATGGCACTGAAGTGATCTTTCGTGCCGGTTGTATCCACCACTTCTACTTTAGCTTGGGGAATTCCCGCTTCAATTAATGTCTTTATTACATCTGGTTCCATCAATCGCCTTCAAATTTAGGGGCAGAAATTACAACGGTAATTAACAAAATTTTGTAATTATCATTATCGTAATTCAGCAATTATTCTCAACTTCCAACCCAATAATTGAGGAATAAATGAAATTATATTCATGGAATATAAACGGCATCCGTGCCGCAGAGAAAAAAGGATTCTTAGATTGGCTAGATGAAACCCAACCTGAAATTGTTTGCCTTCAGGAAACAAAAGCGCGAGTGGATCAACTGGGGACATCCCTCATTGAAGACCATGGCTATCATACCTATTGGCATTCAGCGGAGAAAGCTGGTTATAGTGGTGTGGCGACATTCTGTAGGGACGAGCCCCACAATGTTCAGGAAGGATTGGGCATAGACCGATTTGATGCAGAAGGGCGGGTCTTGATTACAGAGCACGATGACTTTTTACTTTATAATATTTACTTTCCGAATGGCCAAAAAGATGAAAACCGATTGCAGTATAAGTTGGATTTTTATGATGAATTATTACCAATCATAAATGAAAATGTGGATAATGGAACCAATGTTATTGTTACGGGAGATTGGAATACAGCCCATCATCCCATTGATTTAGCTCGACCGAAGAATAACTTAAAAACATCCGGATTTATGCCAATCGAAAGGGAGCGTCTGGATACCTATGAATCCCATGGGTGGGTTGATACATTTCGGCATTTCCATCCGGAACCGGATCGTTACTCCTGGTGGTCATATCGGTTTGGTGTACGGGATCGAAATGTAGGCTGGCGCATTGATTATTTTTTCGTGAATGAAGGGTTCGTAGATCAACTGGAAGATGCGGATATTCATGACGATATTATGGGTTCGGACCATTGTCCTGTTTCACTTTCATTAAAAGGAGAAGGTATCTAATGGAAAAAGCAGATATTGTAAAAGACTGGATTAAACGATATACGGGCACATCAGCAGATGAATTTGGAGAATGGATTCTTCTAACTAATTTTCAGAATTACGTGGAGAAATTTGCAGAAAAGTATGGTGTAGCAGTGAATGGGAAGGGTGGTCCCATGACATCCGCCACCAATAGCAATGGAGTGAGTATAATCAATTTTGGTATTGGCAGCGCCAATGCAGCCACGGTCATGGACCTCCTATCCAGCGTGAAACCTAAAGGTGTTTTATTTTTAGGAAAGTGTGGTGGTTTGAAACATTCAACAGAAATTGGCCATTTTATTTTGCCCAGTGCAGCCATCCGTGGCGAGGGGACTGGCGATGACTATTTCCCCAAAGAAGTACCTGCAATGCCTTCTTTTAAAATTCACAAACATATTTCAGAATTATTGGTACATCAAAAATTGGAATATCGAACGGGGGTTGTATATACCACCAATCGACGGGTTTGGGAACATGATGATGAATTCAAAAAATACTTAAAAAAAATACGAGTCCTCGGTATTGATATGGAAACGGCAACATTATTTCTCGTCGGGTTCGCAAATGGTATTGACCGAGGTGCCCTTTTGCTTGTTTCAGATGTTCCTATGACGCCCGAAGGGATAAAAACAGAAGAATCAGATAAGGCAGTGACTAAAAAATGGGTGGATCTCCATTTGGAAATTGGGATGAATGCCATGGAGAGTATTGGTAAAGAGGGGGAACAGATAAAACATTTTACGTATTAGGAAGTGTTAAAGTGGGGATGTCTTCTGGTGTTCACGTGAATACTTTTTATACTTTAACACTAAAACACATTTATTCAATCATCAAATCCACTGCAATGCCATCGGCAAATGCAAACCCTGCGGATGTCAGTTTTATACGGTCATCTTTTATAACTAAATAACCGCCCCACTTTGAATGATTGTCAATGATTGATTGATTGACTGCTTCCCTGAATGATTCTGGGATTTGATTTAGGTTTACCCCATTATTAATACGAAGCCCAAAACCGATCATTTCGTTCGTTCTATCTTTATCTGATAATTCATAATGATCCTGGCGCGGCGATTTGCCGTCACCCAAATTTTTAATATACCCATCTAAATTTCGAATATTTGAAAATCGAATTTTTCCATCAAATCCATGGGCCGATGGGCCAAATGCCAAATAAGGATCAATTTCCCAATAATGGAGGTTGTGCCTGCATTCATTTTCTGGTTTTGACCAATTGGATATCTCATATTGTTCATAACCATTTTTTGCCATTATAGATTGCGTCCAAAGATAAAGATCAGCACTTTGGTCATCGCTGGGCATGGTAACCTTACCTCGATTCACATATTGATAAAGTTGGGTGCCTTCTTCAACAGTGAGTGAATAACAGGAGAGATGCTCAGGATTTAAGTCGATAATAGTTTGCAGATCTCGTTTCCAAATATCCATGGTTTGTCCGGGAATGTTAAAAATGAGGTCGCAATTGATATTATCAAACCCCGCTTTCCGTGCACCATGAAATGTTTTAAATACAGCTTCAGGTCCGTGAATCCGAGTTAAAAATTGGAGTAGATCCGGTTCTAAAGATTGCACCCCCATGGATAATCGGTTTACCCCTAAGTCATAAAATGCTTTTAATCGTTCTGCAGGTGCCTCTCCCGGATTAGCTTCCATGGTGAATTCTGTGACATTGGATAAATCAAATTTGCTTTCCAATGTTCGTATCAATTTTTCAATATGTCTTGGATCTGTTAAACTTGGTGTGCCGCCACCAATGAAAATAGTATCGATAGTCCAGTTGTTCGTATCCGTTTCGCATAATTCGATTTCTTTCAGAAGCGCATCAAAAAAGGACGGCATCTCGAAATCTTTGTCAGCGACAGAATAAAAGTCACAGTACATGCATTTAACCCTGCAAAATGGGGTGTGGATATATATGCCAGCCGTTAGCATTGGCGGTGAAATTTATTCAATTAAACTATGAATGTCATCCCGAATCAGGATGAGAATGGCCGATTGAGGAACAATCAGATAATCTTCGTTTTCAATTTTTATTTCGATAGATGCTTTATTTAGAAATAAAGCCATATCTCCAATGTCAGCCTGGGTAGGTATATATTTAACAGATCCACCATCGCTCATTGACCAAGGCTCATCCAGATTATCTTCCGGATTACCCAGAGGAATCCCCGGACCCACTTCGACCACCACACCACTGAAGACTTCTTGTTTTTCAACTACGCTGGGCGGAAGGTATAAACCTGCTTTAGATTTCTTTTCACCTTTATCGGGGCGAATTAACACGCGATCGCCCACCACAAGTATTTGTTTATTTTTGCTATGCATAATAGAAATTAGGGTAATTCAAACAGATTGAGCAAGCAGGATGAAATGATTGAATTATGTAAGAAAAGGAACCGAAATTTATAGCATGAAAATAAAGATAGTTGAAACTTCTGCAGAAAAGGAAGCGGTGCTCGATATTCGAAGGGCGGTTTTTATTCAAGAACAAAAAATACCTGAACCCATTGAAATTGATGCAAATGAAGAGAAAGCCATCTATGCATTGGCCACGATAGATGACCATCCAGTGGGCACATTTCGTTGGCGGAAAACATTTAAAGGTATAAAGTTAGAACGTCTTGCTGTTTTACAAGAACACCGAAAACATGGAATTGGTGGCAAATTAACCCAGTTTGTCGTTGATCAAATTAGTGTTGAGGACAAAATTTATTTGAATGCGCAGGAGAATGTTATTCATTTTTATAGTCGCCGAGGGTTTCACCCAGTTGGATCAATATTTGAAGAAGCGGGAATTCCACATCAAAAAATGATCTTTATTAGAGAATCTATTAATAAATGAACAGGTAAAAGCAGTCGTTTTTAAGTCATAAATTTCCACTTATATTCTATTTGATTTCAATCATTCAAAAGACTAAGAAATAAACGCAATGTCCGGTTCAATCTATAGGCGTATGGGACAACTATTGTTCCATTTCTGGCCCTATATCCTCATCTCGTCTCTGTCCGCGATCGTTTTCGTATTGTTAAATAGTGCCTCTATTTGGCTCACGGCTTCTCTTCTTAATAATATTTTGTCAGACTTTGATCAAATTGTTCAGTCTCAGGCCGAATGGGCAAGTAAGGTAGAATTAACCCTTAATGAAAAGCTGAAATATTGGACCAATGTATTGATTCTAAGGGAAACACCTTTGGAATCACTTAAGGTATTGTGTTTTTCAATATTAACTGTATTTTTTACGAAAAATATATTTCTTTATATAAAAAATATTTTACTGCGAATCGTTGAATTAAAGTTGGTAAAAGAAATCCGGGACAGTCTATATATACATATTCAATCCTTGTCACTGGGTTATTTCAACAAAAAGCAAACCGGAACAATTAGTTCAATTGTCATGAATGATGTAGAACAATTACAAATAGCTCTTGGGGTGGTTTTCCAACGGTTATTTGTAGAGCCAGTCAATATCATTACCTTTGTGGCATTACTGTTTATAATCAGCTGGAAGCTGGCATTGATTGCCATTATTATCATTCCATTGGCAGGGATTGCCATCATTGGAATCGGTTGGAGTATTCGCAGAAAATCGCGTCGAACGCAATCCAAAATTGCTGAAATTATGCAAATCCTGACTGAAACATTATCTTCCATTCGAATAGTAAAAGCGTTTGTGAATGAGAAGAAAGAAGTCAATAAATTTACCAGAAAAAGTGAACATTATTTTAAATTGCTGTTGCAAAGAGCTCGTCTGGACTTAATTGCCAGTCCCATCACAGAAAGTTTTGGCGTCGTTATTGGTGTTGTATTGTTGTGGTATGGTGGTATGGAAGTGTTGGCAAATCGAGGTATAAGTGCAGAAGACTTTATTCGATTCATTTTAATTTTATTTTCAATATTGGGTCCCATCAAACAAATGGGTAATGTTAATATTAAAATTCAGATGGGCGCTGCTTCTGCCGAACGCATTTTTGGTTTATTAGACACCCCGCCAGAGATTGTGGAAGATCCCAATCCAGTTGATTTAGGTACTTTTAATTCTTCGATTGAATTTGACAAAGTTCATTTTGAATATAACGATGTGGATGACCGTGTTTTACGTGAGCTGAGTTTCACCATTAATAAGGGAGAAGTGGTTGCCTTGGTAGGTCCCAGTGGTTCGGGAAAATCAACCATTGCTGATTTGATCCCTCGATTTTATGATGTTTTGAGTGGATCCATTCTAATTGATGGTCATGATATTCGAAAAATATCCCTATCTTCCCTTAGAGGAAATATGGGGATTGTCACTCAGGAAGTGATTTTATTTAATGATACCATTCGAAATAATATTGCTTATGGTCAGCCAAATGTAAGTGAGGAGGCCATTCGACAAGCCGCAGATGCAGCGAATGCTACAACATTTATTGAAGAAACGACTGATGGGTTCGACACTCTGATTGGTGAGCGCGGCGTGAATTTATCCGGTGGCCAAAAGCAAAGACTTGCCATTGCCCGGGCACTTTTAAAAAATCCGTCGATTCTTATTTTAGATGAAGCCACATCTGCTTTGGATACAGAGTCAGAAAAAATGGTTCAAAGAGCCATTGAAGTATTAATGAAAGACCGAACCGCATTGGTCATTGCCCATCGTTTATCTACGGTCCAAAATGCAGATAAAATCATTGTGCTGGAAAAAGGGGAAATTATAGAGGTAGGTTCACATACAGATCTTTATAATAAAGGTGGACTTTACAGGCGATTATATGACATTCAATTTGAATAAAGAACTTCTATGGAAAAAAAATTAAATATATTTTTTAGTAACTCAATCTCGGCCCATAAATGGGGCGGGGGAGAGAAATGGATGATTACAGCAGCTTGTGGTCTTAAAAATCGTGGGCATGGAGTTACTGTTTCGGGGAAAGCAAATTCCGTTTTTCTGAATAATGCTGTGGAAGCGGGGCTCGATATTATTCCCCTTAATATTTATGCAGATTACAGCCCATTTAAAATCTGGTATACAAAACGCATCCTGAAAAGAAAAAAAGTAGATGTAATCATGCTGAATTTAAACAAGGATATTCGCGTGGCAGGGATTGCGGCACGGATGGCGAACGTCCCCGTCATTGTCGCCCGAAATGGTATCCAACTATTTTCTGATAAATGGAAACATAAAAAAACCATTGGGCTCGTAGATGGAATTATAACCAATTCCGAATCAATTCGCCGTGCTTATAATGACTTTTTGTGGATGGATAAAGACAAAACAACGGTCATTTATAATGGATTAAAAATGAATGGCGCCATTGATCCCGCAGAAGTTCAAACCATTTGGAATATTCCAAAGGACCATTTGATATTTGTTGCTGCGGGTAGATTGACCCGTCAAAAGGGATTTGATTTACTCATTGAAGCCACCCGCCGAATGAATAGAACTCTTAGACCATTTACCCTATTAATTGCGGGGATGGGAAAAAATCGTAAATCACTTGAAAAGCAGATTGCAGCAAGTCAATTGAATGGCCATGTGAAATTAATAGGTTTCCAAAATAATCTTTCTGCTATTCTTAAGGCAGCCGATTATATCATTATGCCCTCACGACAGGAGGGTATGCCCAATGTTGTAATGGAAAGCATGGCCCTTGGGAAACCCGTCCTAGCTGCCAATGTTAACGGTGTCCCCGAATTGATGGACCATCGTAAAACGGGATTTATTTTTAATCCGATGAAAGTAAGCGCAATTTGTGAAGCTATGACATTTGCGATGAATCACCATGGGAGTGAAGAAATTGCAAATTGGGGAGTTGCAGCCAAAAAACATGTAGCAGACAACTTTACATTGGATACTATGATTGACCGGTTGGAATCCTATTTTTATGAGCAATATGGCCAGTCACACCGTTAGTCAGGCTCGCTCTTTTAAGGAAAATCCAAGACATTATCCCCGAAAATTTCAAGTGGGGATATACAATACTTTTTCAAAACGACTCCCTTATCATCCTTTACCATCGAACCCCCATACGATTTTAGTTCAGGCTCAGGAAAAAATTGGTGATGCTATTTTACTATTCCCGATTATTGTTGGATTAAAAAAAATGTTTCCAAAATCTACCATTCATATACTCTGCTCTTCGAAAAATGAACCCATTCTTCAGGCACATAAAGATGTAGAAAAAACAATGATTTATCGTTCCGGGCGCCGTTTTTGGCAAATCCTCCAGGAGACTAAATACGACTTATTTTATAATCCAAAGGACCACCCATCAATTACGGGATTTAAAATTGCAAAAAACGTTCGGGCAGATGTGAAAGTTTGTATTGCCGGTAGACGGCAAGAACAACATTATAATTATGGGTTATCTTTACAATCTGCACAGCATATTTTAGAATTCAATGGGGCCATTCTTCAGGCCTACAGTTTTGGATTTAATGTGGAATCCTCTTTCCCGAATGTGGTATTATCTAACCCAAAAGAGAAAAATTTAATTTCCGTAAATCTTTCTGCCGGAAGTGACTCTCGAAAATGGTCATTAAACAATTGGATTTCTTTGATTGATTTAATAATCAAAGACAATGAAAAATTATTCATCAATTTATTTGGTACTGGCAAAGAGGTGGCTCAGTCACAGAAAATAAAAGAGCGGTTTAATTCCTCCATAAACTTATACAAATTTGATTCCATCCTAGATGCGGGGCCGGTTATTCAAAAGTCATCACTTTTAATCACACCCGATACGGCGATGGTTCATGTTGCAGATGCAGTAGGGACGCCGATTGTGGGGTTATACACCGGGGATAATCGAAATGTAGAAAGGTATCGTCCCTCTTGGGTTAAACACAGAATTCTGCAGTCAAACACATTGTCGATTCAACAAATTGAACCATCTGAAGTATTCTCTGCATTGAAAGAATTAACGAATGACTAAAGTTCTATTCGAAAATCACCATCTTTATTATTTACCCAATTTCATTCCAATTATAAAAGAAATGCGTCAGCGAGGTCAATATGAAATTGTCGCCTCCATTCCATCGATGATGGATCGAAAAGAAAAAGTTATATTTCATTCTGTTTGCCAAAATCTGGATATCGAAACTATATCTGATGTAGCTGAAGAATCACGCATTCGCTTATTAAGAGAAAAGGCATTTGATGTGGTGGTGGTGGGAAATGTGGGTCAACTTAAACCCATTGTGCATAATCAGGTGTTGGCTGTTATGGTGTATCATGGAATTGGGCTGAAACAATCTTACTATAATGATATTGATGAGCGAATAGATTTGCGTGCAGTGGAATCGGAATCACGATTACTGGAACTAAAATCCCATGGCCACAAAAATTTGGTACTTACAGGATTTACCAAATGCGATCCACTTGTGACTATGACCGATTCGAAAGAAGTTAGTTTAGAAAAATTCGGGTTGAATCCCAATCATAAAACAGTATTATACGCCCCAAGCTTTTATCCTTCTTCGTTGGATAAATTAGAATCGATTTTAGGGAAAGTCAGTTTTGAAATCAATATAATAATCAAGCTTCATAACTTTAGCTGGTATCAGGAGCGATATATATATCAAAGTGAAAAAATGCAAAAACTGGCGAACGAATTTCCAAATATATATTTAGCTCCGCCGGAAGAATATAATATAATTCCCTATTATAGCGCGTCTGATCTACTCTTATCTGATATATCTTCAACCATGTTTGAATATCTTTACTTAAATCGTCCAATCATTATGGCAGAATGCATTACCCTCCGGTTGAAACACCAGATTTTGAAAAAACGATTTTTGAAAAAAATGGATGTAGAACGGATGGAAAATATTGATTTCAGCTTTCGTTTCGATAACCCTGACGATTTACCTGCCCTTGTTTACCATGGTTTGGAATATCCATCAGATTTGGAATCAGAGCGTTTAATTGCACAGAAAGAGTATCTATTTAAAGTCGATGGACAAGCATCTATTCGCCTGGTAGATGCTATCGAAACAAAGTTGACAGGAAAATTACATTGAGGATTGGTGTTTTTTGCCCTAATTGGGTGGGTGATGCAGTAATGGCACTTCCATTTTTAACTGCTTGTAGACAGGAAAATCCCGTAGCGACTATTCTGGTTATTTGCAAGTCATGGGTGGCACCCATTTTTGAGAATCATGCATCTGTTGATGGCATTGTTTCTTTCCAAAGAAAGGATTTGAATGGATATCGTTCTACCCGTAATTCTGGCCAAAGTTTAAGGTCCCTGGATTTAGATTATTTCTATTTATTGTCAGATTCATTTCGGTCAGCTTATTTGGGTAAAAAGTCAGAATCAAAACATCGAATCGGATATCCCGGTCAATGGCGATCTGGATATTTGACTCAAATTATTCCCAGGCCAAAAATTAAAATGCACCGAACGGAGCAATATTTAAATTTATTGAATGGTGACCATATTGAGTTAAACCTCAAACCATGTGGTATAAAATTGTTAGAGGAAGAAATATCTTGGGCTAGAATGGAATTAGATCAAATGGGATTATCAAATCCAATTGCTTTATTCCCCTTTAGTGTAGCCACCTCTCGGTCGATTCCTCAGTTGAAAATATTAGAAATTATTGAAAAAATAACTGAATCCATTGTGATCTTTGGGGGGAGGGGAGATCAGGAGAAAGCAGAAATATTGGTAACCGCCTCTCAAAAAAAGAATATGGTCACGGTGGCGGGGCATTATAATCTCAGGGAAAGTATGGCCCTGATTTCAATGTGTAATGGTGCGGTTGCTTCCGATAGCGGATTGGGGCATATTTCTGCGAATTTGGGTGTACCGACTGCTTCTATTTTTGGTGCTGGAGATTCAGAACTATCCAGCCCAATTGGGATAAAAACTGAAGTCATCAATGAAAATGTTCATTGTAGCCCCTGTTTAAAAAACACATGTAGCAATCGGGAAGAACCACTTTTATGTATTAACGAAATATCCCCAGAATTGCCCTGGAATATTTTGACTAAGTTAATGAAGAATGCTAATTTTGATTTGAATTAGAAAAATGACCCAGATTTCCCTGGGCTTTTGTTAGTAACTCTTTTTTAATACTGGTATAATCAACGCCATCATTTAATTGAATTGGTTTATCCAATATCGTTTCAAGATTCCCTGCTTCAATTTTCCCTTTAGATAATGTGAATTCTAATTTCCAATTGGGGTTTGCGATTAGAAACTTTTTTGGACGATTTTTAATCTCACATTCCTGTACAATTGCAAAATCCAAATCTTCCTTATATTGCAATAGGGATTTTCCGGAGAATAGTTGATCATTAGGAATGGAAACGCCCATATAGTCCATGATGGAAGGCATAATGTCTGCGTGGCTTGTTATCTTATATTTTGATGTTGTATATCCGGGGAGGACCATCACGAATGGAGTGGATGATTGAACATTTTTAAAAGAATATGAATGGGCAAATCGCCCAAATTCATTGAATTCCTCCCCGTGGTCTCCTAAAATAACGATAATCGTGTTATCACTTTGACTGCTTTTTTTGATTTCATCCGTAATTTTCCCAATAAGGTGGTCCGCATAAAAGGCACTGTTTTTATACCGATTAAAAACAAGATGGGATTCTTTTTGAAGTTCTGGTTCATAAATTTGATAATGTCGATCAATATAGGGTTTGAACTTCCCAAATGATTCCGGGAAATAGTAATTAAAATGAGTAGAATAAAACCACAAGTAACTCATGGTTGGAGTTGAAGAATTGTTATTCTTGAAATTTGTTAAAAATTCATCTACCATTATTTCATCCCATTTATATAAATCACTTCGTTTTACCATAGGATGTCCTAATCCGCCACCGTAACCAGTATATTCGTAAACATGGTCAACGGCATCGGTGAAGATATGTTTATCCATATCAGCATAACCCAGAGCCGTGGTAGTATATACATCAATATTATATCCAAGATGATCCAGAATGGTTAAAGCGGTTGGTTGAAATTCCTTTTTGTATGATGGATACCAGTAAAATGGAGTCATTCCAGTGAGAATGCCAAAAGTACCATTGCCAGTACAATTGCTATTACTGAAATGTTGATCGCTGGAAATCCATTCACGGCTCAGCCGGGAAAGATTCGGCATAATTTCGGGAGTTTTCATGTCAGACCGTAGGCTTTCAAAAACCAGGAATACAATATTGACATTTGTTTTTTCTGCTGTCACATCTACCAAATTGGATGTGAATTGTTCTTGGGCAGCCATAAAATCATTTTCAAAATCCCATGTAATTTTAGCAGCTTCACGTTCTGCCTCAGTTGGAGAATTTATAATGGGTTGCCAAACTTTACTCATTCGAAGAACGGTATAGGATGGGATAGCATTCCAATACCCATTAATTTTTTCCCGATCTGTATAGTGGAAATAGGAGAAAAATAGTTTTTCTGACAACGACAAATAAATCAGGATCTTAAATCCAATTGGAATATAATAGGAAAAAAATTCTGGACATTTTTCTCTTTTCTTTTCAAATACCCATTTTGATGCTATGAATGTGATCCATACCCAAATACAAATTCCCGCAATTTTCAGCACCATTGAAAAAATATCAGATGATTGTACACCCAAATCCTGCATGACGCCGGTCTCAAAAAGAATTCCAAATAGTTTTATATTGAAGTGGTCCCGGTATATGGCAAGTACTTTGGAATCAATTCCGGTAAAAATATACGTGAAGACAAAAAGGAAACCAGCCAAATACCGAAATACATATTCGTCCGATTTAAAAAGTTTAGCAATTCCTTTGGTAAATGCTTTTATGACAATAATCAAAAATAAAGGTGTATTTAATGCCATTAAAACTTGGAAAAATCCCATTTCGTTATGACTTAAATAAATGGAAGCATTTATGATGTATATCATAAATGCTATCCAATTTAGAAAATAGAAAATTGTTAATCGTGTCATTGGGTAACTAATAATATTGATTGATTTAAGAATGCAGAAATTAAGCGGATAAATTAATATCATGACAATTACTATCAGCGTTAATTTCTAAACTTATGAAAGCTGTCATCTTAGCCGCTGGCGTTTCCCGCCGGCTTTATCCTGTTACATACGAAATGCCTAAGTGCTTGATAGAAGTGGGTGCAAAATCGATCTTAGATCATCAGTTAGAAGCTTTACAATCATCTGGCATAAATGATATTGTAATGGTAGTGGGTTATTTTCGCGAATTAATTATATCCCATGTGGAAACGAATTTCCCGAGCATGAATGTTGATTATGTAGTGAATCACCATTATTTCGAAACCAATACTGCCTATTCACTGAGACTCTGCAAGGACCAAATTAATGGCCAAACATTTATTCTGATGAATGCGGATGTGCTTTATCCAAAGGAAGTTTTGAATCGCGTGATTCATTCTAATCATGATACATCTTTAGCGGTAGAAATCAAGCCCTGCGGGAGAGAAGAAGTGAAGGTTGTTGAAGGTGATGACAATCGATTGGTGGCGATTGGGAAAGAATTAATTGAGGATAATGCATTGGGTGAATTTATCGGGGTAGCAAAATTTTCCGCAGAATTTTCGACTGCATTCGGGGAATCACTTGATCGGCTTATTACGGCGGGAGGAAAAGCAGATTATTTTGAAGCAGCCATTCACCCTCTTATGTCTGAATATTCAGTCTATTATGAGGATGTGTCCGATTTGCCCTGTATAGAAATTGATTTTATAGAGGACCTTGAAAAGGCCCACAAATTGGTCAAGTCTGACTGGTTTAACTAATATTCTGTGTTTCCCGATACCCTGATAATTGATTTTGACAGCACATTCATTACAGGGGAATCCTTGGATGAATTATCCAAAATCGTTCTAAAAAACTATCCTGACAGTGCAAAGCATTTGAATCAAATTCATGAATTGACTCGTGCCGGAATGGAAGGTAAAATGCCATTTGATGAGTCATTGTCCAAGCGTATACAATTGCTGAATTTCCATCAAAAAGATATTGCTGAAGTCACCCAACTTTTATCAGAAAAAATAACACCTTCTTTTAAACGCAATAAAAAATTCATCTTTGATCATGCAGAAAATATTCTAATCATTTCAGGTGGATTTCGGGAAATGATTATACCCATTGTTGCTGATTATGGAATTGCACCTGAACATGTTTTTGCCAATGAATTTATATATGATGTAAATAACTGTATCACCGAAGTAAATCAAGAAAATGTTATGGCCCAAGAAGGTGGGAAGGTATCCCAGGCAAAAGCACTGAGGTTATATGGAGAAATTCATGTTATCGGTGATGGATTTACCGATTACCAATTAAAAGCTGAAGGTCCCGCCACAAAGTTTTATGCATTTGTTGAAAATGTGCGAAGAGAAAATATTTGCAAACTCGCTGATGGAATACTGTCAAATTTTGATGACTTTATTAAAATTGTTCTCGATTAGGCAGAATAATATTCTCTAATATTCCTTAAATTCCGCTTCAATATAAATTTACAATTATAAGGTTTTAATCGTTATGCTTCATAAAGTTCTTTCAGAAAAGATACCCCAATGGCAGGATGAAATCCGCAAGGTGATTCAGGATAGAGGTGATGCGAAAGTTGGAGATGTAACAGTATCTCAATTATATGGTGGGATGCGTGGTATCAAAGGACTCACATGCGAAACTTCTGCCGTTTCTGCAGATAAGGGGCTCATTATTCGTGGGAATCCCTTGTTGGATATCACCCATATTTCACCGGAAGAAGTATTTTACCTTTTATTAACGGGTGATCTTCCGGACGATGGTCAATTGTCTAATTTACAAGACCAGTTGAAAACACATCAAAATGTTCCGGATTATGTTTGGAAAATATTAGAAGCCATGCCAGAAAATTCCCATCCCATGACTATGCTGACAGTAGCCATTCAAAGCATGCAGGTGGATAGCTTTTTTGCAAGTAAATACGATGAGGGAATTCCAAAAACAGACTATTGGAAATGGACATTGGAAGATGGCATTCGATTGGTTGCAAAAGTGACGGGAATAGCCGCATGGATTTATCGCCACCGATTTAATAAAGGTGATCGAATTGAACCGGATAATAATTTGGATTGGTCGGGAAATTTTGCTCATATGCTGGGAATTGAAGGAGATGATTTCAAGAAGTTGATGCGGCTTTATTTGATGCTCCATTGTGATCACGAAGGTGGAAATGTAAGCGCATTTAGTGGCCTAACAGTGGCATCCGCATTATCCTCTCCTTTCTTATCTGTAGCCGCCGGCCTGAATGGATTAGCTGGCCCACTCCATGGGTTGGCGAATCAGGAATGTCTAAAATTTGTATTGGAAGTCCGAGATCACTTTGATGGTGCACCGTCTCAAGAAGAACTGAAACAGTTTTGTTGGGATCGGTTAGATAATGGTCGAGTCATCCCCGGCTATGGCCATGCCGTTTTGCGCTGCCCAGATCCACGGTACACCGCCTTTATAGAATTTGGAAAAAAACATATTAAGGATGACGATGTTTTTTCTATTGTGAGTAGTCTGTTTGATGTTGTACCGCCCGTGCTTCAGGAACAGGGAAAAGCTAAAAATCCCTGGCCTAATGTGGATGCAGCTTCCGGATCACTTCTGTATTATTATGGGTTAACTGAATTTAATTATTATACAGTTTTATTTAGCATATCTCGTTCCATGGGGATGATTGCTCAAATGGTGATTAATCGTGCCATGGGCATCCCAATTACCCGCCCAAAATCCGTAACGACGGAGTGGATCAAGCAGAATACATAATGGGTAAATTTGTGATATCTGACAGTTTAATGTAAATTCAGTAAAATTGGAGTGATGATTATGACAAATGATTTTGATGATGAATTAAAGCGAATGGATGAGTTGGAACAGGTATCCGAAGCGCCAATAAATAAAGCATTATCTTTAGAAGATGCAATTTCTGATTTAGAATTGAGGAATCATCCCACCGTGCAATCAGGATCAACTTTAGAATCAGTGATTGACATTTTGCGTGAGAAAAAAGTAGGTGCTGTCATGGTGGAGTCCAATGGGAAAATTGTGGGAGTCATGACAGAGCGAGATTTTCTACTCCGTGCCATATCAAAAGGGTTGGATATGAACAAAGAACGCATTGAAGACTATATGACAGAGAATCCAGAAACATTAAATGCGGAGGATCCCATTGCTTTTGCCCTTAACAAAATGCATGTGTTTGGTATCCGGCATATTCCAATTCTGAATCAGGATCAATCAATCTATGGATTAATTTCCGTTAAAGATATTATTGCCCATATTGGGAACTACTTTTCAGAACAAATATTAAATTTACCGCCTCAACATGGCAGAAGTGCATTGGATCGGCCAGAAGGGGGATAATATTCCCTCGGGATATATTTTTATTTCTTCTATCATTCCGTCTTAGTTTTTCATCATGACACGGCTCATTTTTACCGGTTTGTGTTTTCTGATCATGTTTGGATGCGCATCCCACCCCACAATCAACCCCCATTTGCCGGAAGCGGGAAAAGTTAAAAAGGGGTATGCTCTATCAACTGAAAATGTGTTTCCCTATCTATGGGTCAGAAAAGGGTTATCCGATAAAAGTGAAATTGGTTTTCGCCTCGGTTTACCCATTTATGGTACAGGTATCGATTACAGCCGTGTTTTGTATCAAAAGGACAATAAATGGGATATGATCAATTTGGCTTGGTCTGTGAATCCAAATTTTAATATGGATGGTACTTACTATAAATTCAAGACTAAAAAAGGGAATGACGGCTTTCTAAAATCTCGTTGGTGGGGTATTCGGGGAATGATCATTCGAAATGGCATTACGAATCATACAAGCAATCGACTTGGCTTGCTAATGGGGTTTCAGGGAAATCCGAGATGGGGAATGGAACTCGGTTATTTTCATGACCCAACAGCTATGCCGATTACTGAGATTCTCAACCCAAAATGGGACCCGACAGCTGAGGGTGTTTCTACCCGATTTGAAGATAAACCTATGAAAGATCCTGCCACAGGATTTCCATCCGAATACTCACGGTTGACCGGCCTTTCTTTCAGTATCTTTTTTGACCTTGATGCACCAAAGAAGAAAAAGTAACTTTTTTCTGATTTTAGATTTTTAAAATGTCTTTACCCCAAAGAATTAAATCCTATTTCGACGCCGCTGTCACTATGGACTATGACGGTCCAACCATGGCTCACCCAATTATTGTATTAAATGCATTAAAAAATATTATTGGGGATAATAGAAATAATCCTTCCCAAAAATTGCTGGATTCCATGGCTGACAAGACTGAAAAATATCCACAACGAACTGATGATCAGAAAGTATTAGATCAAACAGCAAAAGATGGGTTGGGTTTGACGGTTTTTATTTCGGATTTGGAGGATGCCTGCCAAAAAGGAAATCCCATTGAAATGGAACAGGAAGCGGCCCGCCTTCAATGGGTGAATGAAACGGGTCTGGGCGGATTGGAAGTCCTGATTGAAGTGGCCCTCCAGGGTTTCGACCGATTGGGACTATTTGCCTATCACCTTCAACGGGCCAATGCATTTCAGCAGAATAAAGAAAATACATGGATTTACACGCGATGCCTCCTTAAAGAAATATGCAAGGCATCCTTGCCTGAACCACATGACAAAGTAGAACACGAACTATGGGTTATGGATCAAGTGTCAGGGAACATTAGTCAATTGAATAAAATGGCAGCGGCAAGACGATTATGGGAAGGGGATTACGTCAGGATTGACGGATATCGCCGAGAACTCTCCCATTGGTTTAGTTTATTGGATGAGGGGGCAGAAAAAGTGGATGGTAAAAAAATCATGAATGGCCTGGGGGATTATGTAAATAATGGCGGTAAATTTTTCATTCAAATGGCAGAAGATTTACAAGATCAGTCTAATGGGGAAGAAAAAACTATTCAGCTGGAAGCGCTTCGTTATTTCATAAAAAATGCAACTAAACAAGGACAAGCTGTAATATCAATGCATTTAAAGGAATTAATTTGATGAATATTGGTGGATATCAGTTATACAGCATAGAAACGAGCGGTTTTAGTTTGGATGGTGGCGCCATGTTTGGGATTATCCCTAAAACCATGTGGGAAAAAGAAGCGCCAGCGGACGATCAGAACCGGATCACCATGGTCACCCGTTCCTTACTTTTAGTGGGGAACGGTAGAAAAATTATTGTGGATACCGGGAATGGGGACAAGTGGCAGGATAAATTCAAAGCAATTTATAATATTGATACAGAATCCGTGAACCTGAATGCATCATTAGCAAAATATAATTTTACGACAGATGATATTACAGATGTCTTCTGTACCCATATGCATTTTGACCATATTGGTGGAAATACAAAATTAGTGAATGGAAAACTGGAACCAGTTTTCCCCAATGCCACCTATTGGATGCAGAAAGAAAATTGGGATTTGGCTAATTCACCATCGGAAAAGGATCAGGGCAGTTTCATGGAAGCAGATTGGTCCGTATTGGCAGAAAATAGTATGATACATTTGGTCGATGGGAAAGAATCATTTTTACCGGAAATAAATATAGAATTGTCCTACGGCCATACCACAGGTATGATGCTGCCGAAAATTCAAAATAGCTCAAATACCATTGTGTACATGGCAGATCTCATTCCCATGGCAGCTCATATTCCATTACCATGGGTCATGGCTTACGATATTAACCCCGTCCTCACAGTTCAGGAAAAACAAAAATTTCTTCCTAAGGCTGTGGAAGAAAATTGGATTCTATTTTTTGAGCATGATCCTGTTCATCAGGCTTGTACCGTTCATTTGGATGGAAAGCATTACCGCCTAAAAGAGTCGGTTGCCATCAGTGGGTGATTCGCTGGAAATGGAAATCCTTTTTCAAAAAGGATTATCCGAATATGAAAAAGGGGATTTTTTTGAAGCGCATGAAGCGTGGGAAGATCTATGGTCTGATTACTCTATTCCCGATCGGAGGTTTATTCAGGGGCTGATTCAACTTTCCGTTAGTTTTGTTCATTTAGGGAATGGCAATATGGTTGGTGCTAAAAGTTTATTGAAAAAATGTCAGGATAAATTTTCTGACTTTTCAGGGATTCAGAGGGGCATTAATTTAGTAGAATTGACATCCGCTATAGAAGCGGTTGAATTGGTTTACGAGGATTTGAAACATACATCAGAATTTGACTGGGACCTAGTCCCGAATTTGAAAGAATAGTATGAACAATATTGCACTATTTGTAAAGGATTTTCAAAAGGGCACCGAACTATCGGACCGTCTCGCCACAGTAAATATAAATATCACATTTGCTGAATCCATTTATGATTTGCCGGACCAGTGTCAAATTGGGCTAATTGATTTAGATGATGAGAAATTTGGTACTGTGCAATTTGTATCTGAATTAAACAGCCAGACGAAAATGACTCTGCTGGGATATATGGAAAAAGTGCAAAAGGAATCGAGAGACAAGCTGAAAGCGGCCGGTTGTGATATGATTTTACCCAAGGCATCTGTGGTGAAAAATATTCAATCTTTGGTAAAAGAACTCTTGAAGTGAGGGAAAGCAAAACAAATAAAATTGAAAGGGCAAAGGGGGTTTATCAATCGCTCTTTGCTGAGTACCCCGATGCTAAATGTTCTCTTCATTATAAGTCACCCCATGAATTATTGGTGGCCACAATTCTTTCGGCCCAATGTACCGATCATAGAGTCAACCAGGTGACGCTTGGTTTATTTGAAAAATATACATCTCCTAAAGATTTTGCTTATTGTAATATTTCGCAACTTTCAAAGGATGTTCATTCCTGTGGATATCATAACCAAAAGTCAAAATCAATTCAGGGTGCCAGTTTAAAGATTGTGGAAGAATATGGCGGGCAAGTTCCAAATAATTTAGATGAATTGGTGAGTCTCCCCGGAGTAGGGCGAAAGACCGCCAATTGCGTATTAGGAGAAATATATAATGTACCTTCAATGGTCATAGACACTCATATGGTTCGAATCATGAATCTTTTGAAATTCACCCACACCAAAGATGCAAAAAAAATCGAATTTGAATTGATGGCATTATTCGAATATAAAAACTGGGTAAAACTCACACATTTAATTATTGATCATGGTCGTGCTGTATGTATCGCCCGGCGACCGAAATGTGGGGCCTGTGTGATTAATGAATTATGTCCATCTGCTGTAATTTAGAAAAAATTGATTAATATGTAAAAAAGCGTTTGGTCGCCGGAATCATTTTGTCACCATCGACCAATTGCTTAAATTACCTATTCAATTATGTTTGCAGCATACAAATAAAATGAACAACCCCTATTTGACCAAAACTTTTTACTTTAATGCGGCCCATCAATACGGTCATGAAGACTGGACTGAGCAAAAAAACAAAGAAGTATTTGGCCCGGATGCGAGAGTCCACGGCCATAATTATACACTGGAAGTTATGGTGACGGGTGAGATCAATCCGGAGACTGGGTTTCTCGTAGATTTAGGCCATTTGAAAAACATTGTTAAAACCAATGTGATCGATATTATTGATCATAGTCAAATTGAAAAAGAAGTGGTTTGGTTTCAAGGGAAACAGCCCAGTACCGAAAATTTAGTCCAGTTCATATGGGAACAGATTGATTCTCGTTTGGAAGGTGCAAAACTGCATCGTATTCGCCTAAGAGAAACGCCCACTATTTTTACAGATTACTACGGTTAGGACATTCAGGGTTAATGCATTTTAAAAACCGGCTATACCTCATTCTGGCGGGGATATTTATCGCCTCTCTTATTAGTGCGAATTTAATTTTCCAAAAGTTTTTCACCTGGACACCATTTGGGCTATATACCTTTGAATTATCCGTCGGAATTTTACCTTACCCAATTACTTTTTTAGTGACGGACCTTATTTCCGAATTATATGGTAAAAAGAAGGCGGACCAAGTGGTATTATCTGGATTGGTGGCATCTATTTTTGTCATGGCCGTGGTTATGATTGCTAATGCAGTTCCCCAAACGGATTGGTCACCGGTTGACAGTGAAACATTTTCAAATGTGTTTGGGCTCTTTGGACCCGCTGTATTTGCATCGATGGTGGCTTATCTTGCGGCACAATATATTGATATTCGTGTTTTTCATTTTTGGAAACGGCTTACAAAGGGGAAGCATCTTTGGCTGAGGAATAATGGTTCAACGATTGTGTCCCAACTGGTTGATACGTCGGCCGTATTGGTTTTATTGTGTGGTACAGGCACCATTGAATGGATTCGTTTCTGGCCCCTATTAGCGAATGGGTTTCTATTCAAAGTTATGGTAGCATTTTTGGACACACCATTGTTCTATCTGGGCGTGTGGGCATTGAAGGATAAAATTCATGAAGATCCTGACGAAGAGGATTGGGAAAAACTTTCATTTAAGCAGGAGGTATTCTGATGACAGAAAAATTTGATCAATTAGAAACCAATAATAGAGAATTATTAGAATTAATCGGTGAAGATCCTCAACGGGAAGGATTGGTCAAGACCCCTAACCGTGTGGCTAGATCATGGGAATTCTTTTCGCAAGGGTATCATGCCAATTTGGGTGATATTATTAATGATGCCATATTTCATGAAGATTGCAGCGAAATGGTTGTGGTGCGGGATATTGAATTTTTCTCCATGTGTGAACATCATATGATTCCATTCTTTGGGCGAGCACACGTAGGGTATTTACCCAATCAAAAACTAATAGGATTATCTAAGATCCCTCGGATTGTGGATATGTTTGCCAGACGGCTCCAGCTTCAGGAGCGTCTCACATCCCAAATTGCCAATACATTAGAAGAAGTGCTGGACCCGGTAGGTGTGGCTGTGGTAATGGAAGGCCGACATTTATGTATGCAGATGCGCGGGGTTGAAAAACAAAATAGTTTTGCCTCCACATCAGCCATGTTGGGCCAATTTCGGAAGTCCGCAGAAACACGATCAGAATTTTTAAGCATTATAAGAAAATAATATTATGAGTATAGTCAATACACCAAAACCACCTTATTATGCTGTAATTTTCACTTCTATACATACTAATAAAGAAAAAGAAGAATATGATATAGCGTCAGCCAGAATGGTTGAATTGGCACAAAACATGCCCGGTTTCCTTGGAGTTGAATCCCTCCGTGATAAATCCGGTTTCGGCATAACATCTGTTTATTGGAAAGATAAAGAATCGATTAAGGCTTGGCGGAATCACGAGGAACATAAAGTTGTCAAAAAACGGGGAAGAGCCATTTGGTACGAAAAATATATTGTCAGAATTGCCAAGGTAGAAAAAGACTATGGCAAAATTTGATATAGCTATTATGGGCGGTGGACCTGGTGGCTATGTGGCTGCAATCCGGGCAGCCCAATTGGGAAAGAATACAGTCGTCATTGATGAGGATAATTTGGGTGGAATTTGCCTGAACTGGGGGTGTATTCCCACCAAGGCATTGTTGAAAAATGCGGAAATTCTCCATTATATAAAAAACAGTAAAAAATATGGAATTACAATTCCTGAATATGAAGTGGATTTTGGTAAGACAGTGAAAAGAAGCAGAGATGTATCCAATCGTCTTTCTAAAGGAATTGAATTCCTTATGAAGAAAAATGATATTACTCATCTATCAGGAAGAGGAATACTCAAATCGCCAAATAAAATTGAAGTGACCTCCGGGAAGAAAAAAGAAATCGTTGAAGCAAAGAAAATCATAATTGCCACTGGCGCGCGGCCCAAGATTTTCCCAGGAATGGAATCGGACGGAAAACAGGTGATCACATCAAAAGAAGCCATGGTTTTAAAAGAGCCGCCGAAGAAAATGGTCATTATTGGTGCCGGGGCAATCGGGGCTGAATTTGCTTATTTTTATAATGAATATGGCACAGAAATTCATTTGATCGAAATGATGCCCAATATCCTGCCCATAGAGGATGAAGATATTTCGAAAGAAGTTGAAAAAAGTTTTAAAAAGTCCGGTATCAAAATTTATAAAGAAACCAAAGTCACTCAAATTGAAAAGCTGAAAACAAAAGTAAAAGTCCATGCTGAAAAAGGTAAGGAAAAACAAATCATAGATGCAGATATAGTTTTGATTGCCACGGGCGTAAAGGGCAATATTGAAAATATCGGACTTGAAGAAATTGGTGTTACCTCTGACAAAGGGGCAATTACGATTAACGAATTCAACCAAACATCTGTGCCCAACGTGTATGCCATTGGGGATGTATCAGGACCGCCATGGTTGGCCCATGTGGCTTCGGCCCAGGGGCATGTTGCGGTAGAACATGCGTCTGGTCATACGCCTCAACCGGTGGATTATACCAATATCCCCGGTTGTACATATTGTCAGCCCCAAGTGGCATCCTTGGGAATGACGGAGGCGATTGCAAAGGAAAAGGGTATTGCCATAAAAGTGGGTCGATTTGATTTCCGTTCCAGCGGAAAAGCATTGGCAACGGGAGATTCAACCGGGTTTGTTAAAATAATTTTTGATGCAAAATATGGCGAATTATTAGGGTGTCATATTGTGGGTAGTGAAGCGACGGAACTGATTGCAGAATTATGTGTGGCTAAAGCTTTGGAAACAACCTGGCAGGAAATTGCCATGACCGTCCATGCCCACCCCACATTATCAGAAGCAGTAATGGAAGCAGCTTTGGATGCATTTGGGCAAGGTGTGCATCAGTAATGCTTCGACGATTATTAATCCTTACGAAGAATTTAACCCTTCGTAAGATTCGTTAAAACATGGATAACAAAATCAAAACATTAGATTTAGGCCACATGGATTACCAATCCGCTTGGGATTATCAAAAAGACTATCACCAAAAGGTGTTAATGGGTAAAGAGCCAGATACATTATTATTGGTGGAACATGAACCTGTATATACACTTGGGAAAAATGCGAATGAAAATCATTTACTACAATCAGCTCCGAAGAATACGAAAGTATTTAATATTGAAAGAGGAGGAGATATCACGTACCATGGCCCAGGTCAGGTTGTAGGTTACCCCATACTGGACCTCCATCATTATCAGAAAAGTGTCAGTTGGTATATGCGGTCATTGGAAGAAATTATTATTCAGGTTTTGAAAGTATATGGAATTGATGCAGGCGTCAAGGATGGGTTAACCGGCGTATGGGTGGGTGATGAAAAAATAGGTGCCCAAGGCGTCCGTATTTCCCGATGGGTGACCATGCACGGTTTTGCCTTAAATGTGAATACAGACTTGCATTATTATGATGGAATCATTCCATGTGGAATATTTGAATATGGTGTGACATCTATGGAAAAGATTCTCGAGAAAAAACAAGATATTTTCGCAGTGAAAAAAATAATTATCAAAGCATTTAATGATGCATTTAAACCGGTAGAATCCTTAGAGGTACATTGATGGCAAGACTGCATGGATTCCAGAAGAAAGAATTATTATCTGTTTATCGGAATATGGTATTGACCCGGCGACTGGATGAGAAAATGATGATTTTAATCCGACAAGGAAAATCATTTTTTCATATTGCATGTTCTGGTCATGAGGGAGCACAGTTAGCGGCGGCCTGTAATTTTAAACCAGGAGAAGATTGGTTTTATCCCTATTACCGCGATGCAGCCTTAACCATTGGACTGGGTGTTGAAAGCAAGGATCACTTATTGGCATTTCTTGCGAGGAAGGATGATCCGATTTCGGGAGGAAGGCAATTGCCACAACATTTTAGCAATAAGTCCTTACGTATTGTCAGCCAATCCAGTCCCACAGGCACCCAATTTTTACATGCGGTCGGCTCCGCATTAACCCGAAAATGGGAAAAGAAGAAAGAAGTGGTTTATGTATCTTCCGGGGAGGGAACAACCAGTCAGGGTGAATTTCACGAAGCGTTGAATTGGGCCAGCCGGGAAAAACTACCTGTTATTTTCCATATCGAAGATAATAGGTATGCGATTAGTGTTCATATTTCTGAACAAACTTCCGGTGGCTCAGTGTATTCCATGGTGGCCGGGTATCAAAACCTGGCTCGGTATAATGTAGATGGGACTGATTTTTTCGAGACAAATTTGGCTTTCCAAAAAGCGGTAGAGAGAGCCAGGAAGGGAAAAGGACCTTCCGTAATTGTGTCCAATGTTGTCAGATTATTACCCCATTCATCCTCGGACGATCAACGAAAGTATCGGTCGGAAGAAGACTTGGAAACCGATAAAAAAAGAGATCCTATACTTCGCTTCGAAGAAGCATGTGTTAATGGAAAAATTATCACTGAAAAGGAATTTGATAAAATTCGCAATGAAGTAAAAAATCAGGTAGATGAAGAGGCGGATTGGGCGGAACAGCATGATCATCCGCCAAAGTCATCGGCATTGAATTTCAACTATTCACCTAACCCGGGCCCGGAAGAGACTGATTTCAATGAAATTAGTGAAAAGGTCGTGATGGTAGATGCGATTAATCATGCCCTATCTGAAGAGATGGATCGGAATAATAAAATGGTGATATTTGGGGAAGATGTGGCCGATCCCAAAGGTGGCGTTTTTACAGCCACTCGGGGATTAACCAATAAATTTGGGAAAGACCGCGTTTTTAATTCACCTCTGGCAGAGGCATCCATTGTGGGTACGGCTATTGGTATGTCTTGTTCCGGTTGGAAGCCTGTAATTGAAATTCAATTTGGCGACTATATATGGACAGCCATGATGCAGATTCGAAATGAATTGGTTTCCATGCGGTACCGTTCCAATAATATGTGGAGTTGTCCCGTTGTAATGCGTGTGCCTGTGGGTGGTTATATTCACGGTGGACTTTGCCACAGTCAATCCATAGATGGTTATTTTATGCATATGCCGGGGATTCGTATCGCCTATCCTTCGAATGCGGCCGATGCCAAAGGCCTGCTGAAAGCGGCATGCCGGATGGATGATCCGGTCTTGTTTTTAGAACATAAGGGAATATACAGACAGGGATTTGCAGCGACCCCCGAACCAGATGAAAATTATATCCTCCCCTTCGGTCAGGCACGGGTCGTTCAGGAAGGATCCGTTTTGACTATTCTAACTTGGGGCGCTATGGTACAAAAATCCATTGAAGCAGTGAAAAAGGAAAGAATCGATTTGGGCATAGTAGAGATTATTGATCTCCGTACGCTCAATCCATTGGATGAGGATACCATAAGCGCCTCTGTTAAAAAAACAGGCAAGGTATTGGTGGTACATGAGGATAATTTAACAAATGGTCCTGGGGCTGAAATTACCGCAATCATCGCTGATCGACATTTTGAGGATTTGGATGGTCCGATTAAAAGGGTGGGGTCAGCGGACAGCCATGTTCCATTTAATTGGTTTTTGGAAGAAGAAATCCTTCCCCAAACCCATAACATTCAAACTGCATTAAAAGAATTGCTGGAGTACTAATGATTATAGATGTTATTATGCCAAAAATGGGTGAATCCATTACGGAAGGCACTATTATTGAATGGCGGAAGCAGGTAGGTGATTCCGTTGAAAAAGATGAATTATTTCTTGAAATTGGGACAGATAAGGTTGATTCAGAAATCCCATCCACGGATTCAGGTATCATTGTAGAAATTCTTGCGGCGGTAAATGATGTTGTGGATGTGGGCAGCGTGATTGCACGAATTGAAACAAATGCTGATGCAGCAAAACCAGTGGTTACTTCGCCTAAAAAAGAAATGTCAGAGGCCGAACCTATTCCTATTGAGGAAAAACCCATTGTAGCGCAAAAACCAGCGCCCTCACCATCCCAATCACCATCGGAAATATCTGGGGAAAAGAAATTTTTTACACCTGTCGTAAATAAAATTGCTGCTGAAAATAACATTGGGGTTGAAGAACTCATGGCAATCCCTGGTTCCGGTAAAGGTGGCCGGGTAACCAAAATAGATATTCTTAATTATCTGAAAACGCATTTAAAACCATCCATGGAAAAACCCTTGAATATCCCTTTAGTAAAAGAACCGATCGTTTCTTCCGGAGTAGAGGAACAGGTTGAAATGGATCATATGCGAAAACTGATTGCTGGCCATATGCGAAAAAGCATAGATACTGCTGCCCATGTTTATGTTGTGACTGAGGTTGATATGAGCGCTATCGTACAATATGTAAACGAGCGTGAAAATGATTTTTACAATAAAGAAGGATTTGCATTGACCTATACGCCATTCATTATCCAGGCATGTGTTATCGCTTTAAATAGTTTTCCTGAAATGAATGCATCTCTAGATGGCACCACAATTATATTTCGTAAAAATATTAATATCGGGTTGGCGGTGGCTGTGGACAAGGGATTGATGGTGCCGGTTATTTCAAAATGCGAAGAATTAAACTTTCTCGGCCTAACCCGAAAAGTGAGAGATTTGGTGTTAAGAACACGCAATAAACAATTGAACCCGGATGAACTTCAGGGATCCACATTTTCCATTTCTAATTTTGGCGTTTTTAATGTAACCATAGGAACACCAATTATTAATCAACCCAATGTTGGAATCCTGGGAGTAGGGGTTATAAAGAAAAGACCGGTTGTTATTGAAACTGACGCTGGGGATACTATTGGTATTAAGAGCATGATGAACCTCTCCCTGGGATTTGATCATCGTTTGATTGATGGTGCTGGCGGCAGTCAATTTATTGATTCTGTCAGGCAGAATCTTGAGAGTATGAATTTAGATAGGTTAGTCTAATGCCCATTGATCATGTCCTAAAGCTTTATTCAGAATCGGTGCGCTCGCCTTATCTCCATTATGGATTTTGGGATAATCCCGAGTCTGTCAATGCCTCAGAGTTCACATTAAATGAAATGGTGAAAGCTCAGGGCCGCTATATTGAGCATCTGGTTTCGTTTATACCAGAAGATGTGAAAACAGTGCTTGATGTGGGCGCGGGGATCGGAGGGAATTCCAGTTATCTTTTATCCAAAGGATATGAAGTAGAAGCCCTTTCTCCGGACGAATATCAGGAGAAAGTTTTTGCTGAAAAGTATAATGGTGAAGTAAAATTTTATCGGTCAAAGTTCGAAGATTTTAAACCTGAGAAAAAATATGATCTGGTGTTGGAAAGTGAAAGTGCTTGTTATATCCAGATTGAACCGGGGTGGGAAACAGCAAGAAAAACCATTCGGGATGGTGGATACTTATTGGCTTCCGATTATTTTCTTCATCACAATGATGGTAGTGGAGATTGGCATATTAAAGCTGCACATGATGAAAAAGTATATATGGAGACGGCAGAGAAATATGGTTTTAAACTCATACGGGAATATGATCAGACGGAAAATACCATGCCAACGCTGGATGGGGTGAAAGCATTTATGGAAAGATTTATATATCCTACGGTGGAATTTTCATCCCAATATATGGATAAAAATTACCCCTTCATTCTAAAGGTGATTAAGAAAGCATTTGGTAATAAGGTGGATAAAAAATTGAAACAATTTTCGTTGCTGGAAAGTGATGAATTCCGGAAATATAAACGATACATGATTTACCTGTTTCAGAAGGTGGATTGATGGCAGTTGTCATGAATAAAATACCGGTGGGAAAACCAAAAATCCGCTTAGTATATGGTGATGAATACAAATTTGTCCAAAAGGTGGTTCACACCAATAAACTTAATACGGTATGCGAAGAAGCACGTTGCCCCAATATTTACGAATGCTGGGGACGGGGGACGGCGACAATTATGATTTTAGGGGATACCTGTACTCGATCCTGTGGATTTTGTTCCGTGAATACCGGGAAACCGAACAACGTGGATGAATTTGAACCCTTCCGAACAGCCATGGCAGTGAAAAAAATGAATCTGCGTCATGTGGTCATTACATCCGTAGATCGGGATGATTTAAAGGGTGACTTTGGGGCAAGAATCTGGGCGGAAACGATCCGTCAAATTCACCGGAATGTTCCCGGGTGTACGGTTGAAGTGTTAACCCCAGATTTCCAGGGGTATGGTCCCGCACTGGAAACCGTTTTTGAAGCGGCACCGGAGATTTTTTCTCACAACGTGGAATGTGTGGAACGAATCAGTGGTCAGGTTCGAGTTCAGTCCATTTGGTCCCGGAGTTTAGATGTGTTAGAACATTCTGTCCATTTTGGTTTACTTACCAAAACAAGCATGATGGTGGGTCTGGGCGAGACCAAAGTGGAAGTGATCGAAACCATGAAAGAAGTTGTGGATTTGGGTGTAGAGATTTTTACCATTGGTCAATATTTACAGCCCACAAGTCATCATCTTCCTGTGGATCGCTTTGTTGAAAATGAAGAATTTCAAGATTATAAAAAGATCGGGTTGGAACTGGGATTTAGGGTGGTTGAATCGGGGGCATTAGTCAGAAGTTCTTATCATGCAGATGAACAAGCACGAATGGTAAAGGTTAATAAATGAATCATCAGAAAAATTTAATTTATGGATTAGTGGTGGCTGCAGGATTCATATTGGTTTGGATTATCTATGCAGATCAGGGAATCGATCCCAAACCAGAAATAGCTAGGGATGAGACACCGCTCATACTCGTTGATGGAAAGGTACCACCGAAGTTATCGAACTTTGTGGCTCACATGCAGTATATTGACGAAAGCACCTGTTTGAAGTGCCACGCTACTGAACGGGAAATGAATTTTGGATCGGGACCTATGATGGTTAAAAAAATGCCCCACGAATTTCGTGAAAATTGTGTCTCCTGTCATATTTTGCCAAAGTGAACCGATTTGGCAGAGAACTGAAAAATATTGGAACATTTTACGACATAAAAGCAAATTAATATTTTTGGTATAATGTTTGACAAACATAAGCCGAACATACGAAAAGGAATGTCATGAAAGACGAATTTGAAAAAGATATGAATGAAGATATAATTGAGGAAAGTGAATCTTACCCAGTTATGCCTCTACGGAATACGGTGTTATTCCCACAGCAAGTCATTCCGATTTATATCGGACGCGAGAAGTCATTAAAATTAATCAGTGAATTACCAGCATCCAGTAAGCATATTGTGGTGGTGGCCCAGGAAGATGGATCGATTGAAGATCCAAAACCTGATGAAATGTATTCATTCGGTACGCTGGCTGTAGTGTTAAAAGTATTTGATATGCCCGACAACAGTAAGTCCGCCATTGTTCAGGGAATTGACAGGGTTAAAATTTTATCGTTTAAAGAAAAAGAACCTTACTATCGCGCCGTTGTTCAGCGATTATCTGACAATGTTCCTTCGGAAGATATTGAACTGGATGCATTAGGTAACAATTTGCGCCAGGTATTCAGTGAACTGATTCAGGTAGCACCAAACCTGAGTGAAGAACATACAGGTATGTTATCCAATATTCAGAAACCATCTCGATTGGCTGACCGGAGCGTTTCTCTCCTCACCGTCCCCAATCCTGAAAAACAGGAGGTGTTGGAGGAGCTGGATGTAAAAAAGCGAGTAGAAAAGGCAATTAAAATTTTATCAAAAGAAATACAGCGCATTAAGCTGGGTGAAGAAATTCAAACTGAAGTTCATGATGAAATTACCAAATCTCAGCGGGAATATTATCTCCGGGAACAAATGAAGGCGATTAAACGGGAATTAGGTGAAGATGAATCCCAAGTCGAACTGAAAGATATTGAAGATGCCATTAAAAAGGCCAAGATGCCGGAATATGCCGAAAAGGTGGCGTTGAAAGAACTAGATCGACTTTCCAAAATACCTTCTCAATCACCAGAATATACCGTTTCACGGACCTATCTGGATTGGCTTACAGAATTGCCATGGTCCAAAACATCTGAAGATTCCATCAATGTGAAAGATGCCAAATCTATTTTGGATAAGGATCATTATGGTCTGGAAAAAGTTAAAGAACGCATTCTGGAATATTTAGCTGTTCGTGCATTAAAAATGCAGAAAGATCCGGAAGGTGCCCTTCGGGGACCGCTTCTTTGCTTTGCAGGTCCTCCAGGTGTTGGAAAGACATCGCTGGGTCGTTCAATCGCCAGATCCATGGGACGTGAATTTGTACGAATTTCTCTCGGAGGTGTGAGAGATGAAGCAGAAATTCGGGGTCATCGCCGAACCTATATTGGTGCCTTGCCGGGGCGGATTATTCAATCCTTAAAGAGAGCCGGGACTAACAATCCTGTATTTATGCTGGATGAAATTGATAAGCTTGGGGGTGATTTTAGAGGAGACCCTTCCTCTGCACTATTGGAAGTATTAGACCCGGAACAAAACAATACATTTGCTGATCATTATCTGGAGGTGGATTTTGACTTAAGTAAAGTCATGTTCATTTCCACAGCAAACTATCGAGATCCCATTCCGCCAGCATTGAGAGACCGGATGGAAATTATTGAATTTTCTGGGTATATCGAGGATGAAAAAGTGCAGATTGCAAAGCAGCATTTGATTCCCAAACAAATGAAGGAAAATGCCTTGACTAAAAAAGATGTGGCTCTGAACGAAACAGGCATAAAAGAATTAATTAATTCCTATACCCGTGAAGCAGGAGTGCGTAACCTGGAACGGGAGATTGCCAATGTATTTCGAAAGGTTGCCCGGGATAAGATTGAAAAAAATACCAAAAAGATTAAAGTCAATAAAAAGAAAGTATCCGATTATTTAGGTGCACCACGATTCTATTCTGAATTGGCTGAAAGAACCACAAAACCCGGAGTGGTCACGGGACTTGCCTGGACGGCAGCCGGAGGTGATATCCTGTTTATTGAAGCGTCAAAAATGAAAGGGAAGGGCAGACTTACTCTCACAGGCCAATTGGGGGATGTGATGAAAGAATCGGCCACAGCAGCCATGACCTATGTTCGATCTCATACAGATATATTGGGTTTGGATGAAGATTTCAATGAAAATACCGATATTCATGTCCATGTGCCTGCAGGCGCTATTCCTAAGGATGGACCTTCTGCCGGTGTGGGTATGTTTACAGCCATCGTTTCACTCCTCACGGGTATTCCGGTAAAAAATCGTGTTGCCATGACAGGTGAAATTACCCTTCGGGGAAATGTATTGCCCGTCGGCGGTGTGAAAGAAAAAATAACGGCGGCCCATCGCGCCGGTATTAAAACGATCATTTTACCGGATCATAACCGTAAGGATTTAGAAGAAATTCCTGACCATATTAAAAAAGATTTGGATTTTTATTTTGCGAAAGAAATGATGGATATAACGGATTTTGCACTTCCGGGGTTGAATGGCAGAAAAAAGCCAAGAAAGTCTTCCGCAAAAGCAAAAAAGAAATCGTAGCTTTCGCGCCGGTTTTATGGGCGATTAACTCAGCTGGTCAGAGTGCCTCCCTTACAAGGAGGAAGTCGGGGGTTCGACTCCCTCATCGCCCACCCTCATAAACCCTTGTTTCACGACAGGGG
>CATMGX010000004.1:0-37835 GCA_950067765.1 uncultured Fidelibacterota bacterium | reverse complement strand
GCCTCCAAATCACGATCCAGTTTGCGCATAACGATTTCAGGACCAGTCCAGATTAATAACCCATGAATTAGAATAGCCGAGGAGCTATGTTTGGTTTTATAAATCACACGCAGTTCCTAAAATCTTATTGGTGTCTGCTACGCTAACGAAAGATTAAGGGATTATATAGTTAAATCAAATAAATTTGTCCTGTATCTTGAATGTATGGTAAAATTCTCCTGTGACAAGATACCTTTAGCCACCCATTCGCCTTGGTGGGGCTATATCATTAAAGGATTATTATGGCAATATTAGATAAAAATAAATTAGAAGATCACTACCCCTTTGCAAGATTCGCGGTTGAACTGTGGACGCGATAAATACGGAGATATATAAACAATTTTCCCAAAATAATATTTCCATTCCCTATCCAACCATGAAGGTGATCTTACCCCAAGAGGGGAACAATTCTTGATCCTTAAGTTTGTTGTTCTTGCTTTATATTTTTTAATTTTACTTGGCATTGGATTTTTTGCGTCCAAACGCGTTTCGAATATTACTGATTATTATGTAGGTGGAAAAAAGCTTAACTACTGGATCGCTGCCCTATCTGCCAGATCTACAGGAGAATCAGGATGGCTACTTATTGGTGTTACAGGCATGGGAGCCCTTATAGGGGTAAGCGCATTTTGGATTGTGGTGGGAGAAGTGCTTGGGGTTTGGCTATCCTGGCAATTCATGGCAAAAAAATTCAAGCGAATGACCGATGAATATGATTCTATAACCATTCCTGATTTTCTGGTAAGTCATTTTAAATCCACCACCCATACGATTCGGATTATCGCTGCCACGGCACTCTCTCTTTTTGTAATTATCTACGTGAGTGCTCAGATCGATATTACGGGTAAAACATTTGAATCTTTTTTAGGCCTTAATTATTATACTGGAATTGGAATCGGTTTTGGAATTGTTATTATGTACATTTTTTCCGGTGGATTTCTCGCAGTAGCATGGTCTGACTTTTTCCAGGGATCCCTCATGTTTGTGGGGCTTTTGCTTCTACCTGTGGTTACTTATTTCAGTCTTTCCGGCGACACATCCATAGTTGACAGTTTGCGGTCCATAGACCCTGCCTTATTAAATATATGGGGAGCGGGTGGATTGACACTTATGAACGGTGTAGCCATCCTTGGTCTTTTATCTATCGGAATCGGATTTATGGGCTCGCCCCAGGTGTATGTTCGCTTCATTGCGATTAGAGATGAAGCTGAGATCGAAAAAGGAAAGTGGGTTGCGCTTTTTTATACACTGCTTACCGATACAGCCGCTGTCATGATTGGAATCTTGGGGCGATATATGCTCACCCAAGCAGGGGATAATCCCGAATTGATCTTGGGCAATGCAGCCGAAAATGTCCTTGCTCTCGTGTTGGGACAAGTCATGCCTACCTTAATTATTGGGATTTATATTGCTGCTGTTTTGTCGGCGGTCATGTCCACGGTGGATTCACTTTTGGTTGTGGCTTCCAGTGCTGTCACCCGTGATTTTTATCAACAAATATTTCATCCAAATGTGGATGAGCAACGACTTATGGGATTATCAAAAAAGGTGACCCTGGCGCTTGCAATTCTCGCTTTAATCGTGGCATTATGTGTATCTGTTTTATCACCAACCCGAACCGTTTTTTGGTTTGTAATTTTCGGTTGGTCCGGAATTGCTGCAACATTTTGCCCTGTAATAATTTTGTCTATTTTTTGGAAAAATTATACCGAAAAAGGTGCAATTGCCTCAATGATTACAGGGTTTCTTTGCATACCATTTTTCAAATTTGTGGTTCCCGGTTTTTCATCTTTAGAACCTTATATAACTAAATTAGATGTAATGCTACCATCGGTTTTGTTTGCAATGATTGCAGGTTGGATCACCAGCGGGGCCTTTAAAAAATAACTTTTCTCATCACACAACTAATTTTGCAGAAATCTTTTCTAGTTTAATCCTGATTCATACAAATTGAATTTTGTAAATTGCATGAGGTAAATGCTAAAATGAAGGAGGTTCAATGGCTTTGCTTAATCAAGAGGAAGTTCAGTCCGCAATAGAAAATATTAAAGGCTGGATCTATACAGATAGTGCTATTCATAAAACGATCACATTTGATTCTTATATGGATGGAATACAATTTGTTAATCAACTTGCGGAACATGCTGAAGCCATCAATCATCATCCTGATCTTACCGTAGGATGGTGCAAAGTCGGCGTTACATTTACTTCCCACGATCAAGGTGGTGTGACGGATCAATGTATAGCAATGGCTAAGGCCGTTGACTCCCTTTTATAACTAAATCAAAATAAATTCATGAAAAAAAATCTTTTTACCCTTCTATTTCTTTGTTCATTTCTCACTGGTCAATATATCACATCCGCCGTTAAAGCATCTTCTGATCCTGTCATGGATGGGGATGTGTTGAATGATCCGGCTTGGGCCAATGTGCCAGAAGTAACTACCTTTATTCAAAAAACGCCGGATGAAGGGCAGTCCGTTTCCGAAAAGACTGCCGTAAAGGTCATGTATACAGAAAAAACATTTTATGTTTCTGTAGTTTGCTACGACACCAACCCCGGAGAAATTGTCATCTCTGATACACGGCGAGATTCACCCCTCAATAATTCAGACAGTTTTTCATTTATCATTGATACATTTAAAGATTTCCAGACGGGGTATCTTTTTGGTACGAATCCTGCAGGGATTGAATATGACGCCCAGATCACCGGTGGCGGAGAAGGGGGGAGTATGATGCGCCGGTTCAGCATGGGGACAGGAGGCGGTTTCAACATAAACTGGGATGCTGTTTGGGAAGTTAAATCGCAAAAAGGAGATTTTGGCTGGAGTGCCGAATTTGCCATTCCATTTAAAACACTTCGCTATGCAACCAATAAGGATCAGTCTTGGGGAATTAATTTTGAACGGGTAATTGCACGGAAAAAAGAGGAAGCCCATTGGTCACCCATTTCAAGGCAGCATACAATGAATCGTTTGGTCTCGGCCGGAACCTTGACACACATGAATGTTCCTACTTCCCGTAATATTAAGATTCTGCCCTATGTATTGGGTCAAAACAATGTAAACAAGAGTGAAACCACATCAAAATCCAGCGATGGAAACTTTGGATTGGATGCAAAATTAAGTATAGGGTCTTCAATGTCCTTGGATCTAACCTATAATACTGATTTTGCCCAAGTGGAAGCAGATGAACAGCAGATCAACCTGGATCGGTTTAGTTTATTTTTTCCTGAAAAGCGGGCCTTCTTTTTAGAAAATGCAGGTCTATTTTCAGTGGGGTCGGGAGGTGGATTCTTCGGTCCAGATATTGAAATGTTTTTCAGTCGCCGTATAGGTGTTGGCCCAGGCGGAGCGCCAGTTCCCATCCTTGGTGGCGGAAGGCTTACGGGTACAGCCGGCGGAATGAAAATTGGTATGTTGAGTATGAGGACTGAGGCGGTGAAAGATATAACAGAAGCCAATCAATATTCAGTTTTCAGGTTGAAAAAGGAACTGCCCAACCGCACCCATATTGGTGCAATGTATACCGCTTTAGACCACATGGGCACCGATGGTTATGTAAATAATGCTTATGCTTTTGATGCGCAAATAGGAATTGGCGAATTGAGCAAGATTGTTGTTTTTGCAGGATTAACTGAAACACCTGAAATGGATAAGGATAATGCTTATGCCTACAGGATGGAAATTGCGCGGGACACAAAACAAATTTCTACTAATGCGTCTTACACTGAAGTGGGCGCTAGCTTTAATCCCGAAATGGGATATTTAAAGAGAGAAAATTATCGAAAATGGTCCGGGCGGATTTTTACCCGATTTCGTCCTGAAAATAAATTTGGCTTATTAGAAATCAGGCCCCATGTCAATTATGATGGTTATTGGAAGTTAGATGGATTTCAGGAATCGGGAAGATGGCATATTGATAATCATTGGGAGTTTCGATCGGGATTTGAAATACATACAGGAACCAATTTAGTTAAAGAAGGTGTTATCGAAGTTTTTGAAATATCTGATAGTGTTTTTGTTTCCGCAGGAACTTATGATGACCAGGAAATTCAAATTATGATTATGACGAACCAAGCTAAACCGATCAGTTTCAGCTCGATGAATCGTATCGGTGGATTTTTTGGTGGTGATCGAATCAACATGACACCCACAGTTCGTTTGCGCTACAAAGATCGATTCACATCTGAATTTAGTTTCAATTTTAATAAAGTCAATTTACCCGGCGGTAATTTTACCACCAATTTACTTCGGGCACGTCTTACGTATTCTTTTACGCCGAAAATGTATATTCAATCTCTCCTTCAATATAATAACCAATCAGATCAATGGTCTATGAATTGGCGGTTTATCTGGCAGCGGTCGGCCGGCACCGGGTTATACTTGGTATATAACCAGGCCCAGGATTATGACGGAATTCCAATTGAAAAGAGCACCAAATCTTTCGTGGTAAAATACAGTTATTTATTTGATGCATTGAATTAAGGTAGGAAAAGGGCACCCCCTTTCAATGCCAATATTGTTATAAAATCCATAGTGAATTATTTAAACATTAATGGGAACAGAATATGTCTTTAGATCAAGGGCATGACTATTGGTCATCTAAAATTGGTGAGTCGGTTATTGGCGAATGGCATGAGATGACCCAAGATCGTATTGATAAATTTGCGGAGGCCACCGGTGACCATCAATGGATCCATGTGGATCCCGAGCGGTCCGCGATAGAATCTCCTTATGGTGGAACGATTGCCCATGGATTTCTCACCCTTTCATTGATTCCGCTCTTAATAGATGATATGTCGCCGGATCAGATTCCGGTTGAGGGGATAAAACAATTTGTGAATTATGGTTCAAATTCTGTTCGATTTATGAATCCCATTCGACCCGGCGATTTGGTACGTTCGAACTATCACATCGTTCGAATAGAAAAAATGAGAAGAACCGCACTTCGGGTTTTAAAAAAAGTAACGATAGAAATTAAAGGTGCTCAAAAACCCGCATGTGTGGCAGAAACAGTCACATTGGTATTTTTCTAAAAAATTATTATGTCATCTATATCATTTGAAAATAGAGTAGCTGTTATTACTGCCTTGACTTCTAAGGTAGGCGGATAACATCATGAGCAAAATGCAAGAAGTAAAACATAACCCAACAGATCGCATTATCGTTGGCGATTCACGGCAACTACTTACCCAATTTTCAGATAACACCTTTCTGATGTGCGTCACCAGTCCGCCCTATTGGGGGCTACGTGATTATGGTATCGAAGGCCAGATAGGTGCCGAGCCAACACACCATCGTTAATTAAGTCAGAACCCGGCCAGCGTTCAAACGCATGTGGTTTGCCAAACTGCATCGCTACCTGTTCCAGCCAATCTAACTGACCATCAGTTAAACTAGGCAATACCGACTGCAAGCGATCAACGCGTTTCTGTTTGTTCGTCATGGATTGGGATTAGCAGAATTGGTTGAGATGGTCACTTTTACCAATTCCCCCACATTCAAATATTCAATTCACTCTGAATTTTATTAGATTTTATAAAAGGATAATATATATGAGCAGTCCAGGGATCTCCAGGATCATTTTCCAGTCCATAAATTTCAGGGTATTTGCGCGTAATTTTTGCTGACCCAAAAAGAATATCCCAAAAGAAATACATATTACTGAAATTGCCGTTATTATTACTAATGCCATCTTCATTTGATTTGCCATGGTGCATAAAATGAGTGGAAGGTGTCGATATTGTACGTTCTATCACCCAAGCCAATGGGTTAAGTATTTTATAGTTATAAAGGACCCTATCCCATTTGATATCGCTATGTGCACCAATTACAATAAACTGTTTAATAATAAGTTGTAAAAAAATGATTTGATATGGAATAAAAAAAGTCATAAACCCTAACCACCAAATATTGGGCATAAATAGATAATAAAGCATTGCATTTCTATAAGATGTTAATACACCCATTTCTTTAGTTGTATGATGGGGTCGATGCCACTTCCACAACCAGGGCCATTCATGAGATTTTCGGTGCCACCAATACTGAGAAAAATCATCTGGTATAGATACAATTAAGAATAATACCCAAAAAGGGAGGTTTGATAGCGCTTGGTAATGATGTGGAATAAAATAATTAAGAATTAAAACTGCCAAGAATAAAATGACCGGTTTAATTAATAAAGCCAGTTGAAAAAAGGATACTATTTCATTGAGCCAATCATCTTTTGTTCGAAGTGAATTGCGGCCATAGAGTCCTGTAAATGATTCCAAAATACCAAATCCAATAATTATACCACCAATAATTATAACTTCAAGTGTTTTAAAATTTTCCATGACTAATTTTATGCTGAACTATTTAATAATACAAGCGGATTGGCAATTGATGATAGATAATTATTGTTACGGATTTTCTTTTAGAGTATTATTATTCAATTAAACAAGGATAATTTGATGGACTCACTAACGTTGGATAATAGTCTTTCTAAGTTACAATCAAATAAAAACAGGTGGGCAACTCTTCCTATTACCGATAAAATTGACTATTTGGATCAAACAATCAAACGATCAGTTGATTTTGCGGAAGAATGGGCAAATGCCGGTTCAGAAGCGAAAGGGTTAAGCGTTAATTCACCCCTCTCTGGAGAGGAATGGTTGGGTGGTCCTTATGCATTTTTAAACTGGTTACAGTATATGAAGAATACGCTCAATGCACTCGCCGCTGGAAAAAGTGCAATCCATAAGGTTAAAATTAGTGAACGGGCAAATGGTCAAACCGTTGCCCATGTTTATCCCAATAACCTCCTTGAAAAGCTACTTTTGGATAATTATTATTTAGATGTGTGGATGCAGGATGGTGTAACACCGGGTAATATTGAAGATACGGTGGCCTTATTTTATAAGGAAGAAAATCCACAGGGAAAAGTGTCCTTAGTTTTGGGTGCAGGAAATGTATCCTCCATTGTGCCTTTGGATATTTTCTATAAGATGTTTGCAGAAGGTGAAGTCGTTTTAATCAAAATGAATCCTATTAATGATTACCTAGGACCCATTTTTGAAAAAATATTTGCTCCATTAATTGAAGCTGGATTTATTCAATTTGCTTATGGTGGTGGAGATGTGGGTGCTTATTTAACCCGCCATAATTTGGTGGATACCATTCATATTACCGGTAGCGCCCGGACTCATGATGCCATTGTATTTGGAGTTGGCGAAGAAGGTGAACAACATAAACGTGAGAATCAGTCCATCATGAATAAACCCATATCATCTGAATTGGGTGGTGTTTCACCCACCATTGTTGTGCCTGGGCCATGGTCTAAGGGTGATTTCAAATTTCAAGCGGAAAATATTGCTACTCAAAAACTCCAAAATGCAGGGCATAACTGTATTGCCACCCAAGTACTGATTATGCCAAAAGAATGGGTGGGTACCGAAAAATTACTCCAGGAAGTAGAAAATAAAATTGCCAATACAGAAAGTCGACCTGCCTATTACCCCGGTGCGGTAGATCGTCAAAATGCTGCAAGGGAACACGCAAATGCAAAAAGCCTTAATTGCGATGTAGATCGTACCATTATTTATGATGTGGATGCCCTTATCGATGAACCTTGTTTTACGGATGAGTATTTCGGTCCCGTACTCACAACAGTTTCGTTGGATGGTAGTGATCCGGTGGCTTTCTTAAAAGCGGCGGTTCAATTTGCCAATGAAAAACTGGACGGTACATTGGGCGCCAACATCATTATTCATCCCAAAACAATGAAAGCGCATAAAGAAGCTCTGGATCAAGCTATTGCGGACTTGAGATACGGCGGTATCGGCGTGAATACCTGGTGTGCCCTTGCATTTTTAGCTGCTGGTGGTGCTTGGGGTGCTTTTCCCGGTCATACACAAAATGACATTCAATCGGGGAAAGGTGTGGTTCACAATGCATTCCTTTTTGGAAAAACACAAAAAACAGTTGCCACGGGGCCATTTAGAAACTTCCCGCGCTCTGCCCTCTCTGGTGATTTGCATATGGCCCCCAGACCACCCTGGTTTGTTACCAATAAAACGGCCCATAAGACAGGTAGACGGTTAACATATTTCATAGGAACAGGTAATCTTTTACATCTCCCAGGTATTTTTGCAGCAGCTTTGAGAGGGTGATTTACTTACTACTGTGTAGTCTCCCTTTTTTAATATCATTTGTAGATTAAATAAATAAGAATCCCTACGTACATTTCAAATTAACAATGACTTCATTCTTTACTGATATCGGCCAGGAAATTGTCAGTGGGATTGCCCTTGGGTCAATCTATGCATTAATTGCCCTTGGATTCATCCTCATCTATAAGGCCACGGAAGTGGTTAATTTTGCCCAGGGTGAACTCATGATGGTAGGGGCTTATGTCAACTTTTTTCTCATCCAAACCTTTACCGGCAGTCTGGGTGTCCCAACCATATGGACATTTTTATTTGGATTGTTGGGTTCCATTATTTTTGCAGTGATATTTGGCTGGTTTCTAGATTTAATCATTAACCGGCCCATGCGGGATGAACCGGTTTTTTCCATTATTATGGCCACCATCAGTATTGGTATTGTTTTACGGGCCTTGGTGGGCCTTATTGCCGGTCCCATGAGTTTAGTTCCCCCTTCACCATTTGGTGGTGCCTATATCAAACTGGGTGGTATCATTATCTCAGTCCTGGACATATTTATTATTGGTAGTGCAATTGTTCTCGTTTCTGTTTTTTATTATTTCTTTAATAAAACACGATGGGGGCTTGCCATGCAGGCAACATCAGAAGATCCCATTGCCGCAGAATTAATGGGTGTCCCTGTCACTCGTGTTTACACTTTGGTGTGGATATTTGCTGCAATTGTCGCAGCCGTGAGCGGCGTATTATTGGCCCCTCGTGTCACAATCCTGGATACGAATATTGGATTTCTGGGGCTCAAAGCTTTCCCCGCAGCAGTATTGGGCGGATTCGGATCCATTCCTGGCGCCATTGTTGGGGGCGTCATATTGGGTGTGATTGAAACGATCAGTATGGGCACCCTGTCATTTCATTTTAGTTGGGTAAAAGAAATCAATGATATCATCGTCTGGATTGTTTTGATTGCGGTGTTGATGATTCGACCCACTGGTATCATGGGGAAAGAGGAAATTAAAAAAGTCTAATGAGTGTTTGTCCAAAATGGTTGATTTCTTCGTTATGCTCGCAAAAAAAATACTCATTCCGAGTAGTTAGGAACTCCACATTTTATTGCTTCGCAAGCATTGAACTCAAACATTTTGAACTAAACAAAGACCATTGGGCCAGAAACGAATGAAGGGCCGTTACGAAGATGAAAACCTGAAGTGGATTCCTGCATTAATTGCACTGGTTATTGTTATTCCATTTATGTTGAAGGGTATGACCTTTAGCTATAAATATTATCTTTACATTTTAAACACGGTTGGGATTTACATTATTCTCACGGTTGGATTGGATATTCTGTCAGGATACACAGGATTGATTTCTCTGGGGCATGCAGGGTTTATGGCCATCGGAGCTTATTCATCAGCCATTTTGGTTGATCAGGTGGGGCTGCCTTTTGGTCTGTCACTAATCATATCACCCATTATTGCCGGATTATTTGGGTTTATCATTGGTTTTCCAGCATTAAGAATTTCTGGAATGTATCTGGGCCTTACCACGATGGGGTTTGGATTTATAATCAGACGATTAATTATAGCCCTTCGGGAATGGACCCAAGGATCCGGTGGACTGGTGGTATCTTCACCCGAACTATTTGGGTTCACAATTAAGGGAGACTGGGCCAATTATTTTCTCGTCTGGACATTTGCTGTGCTGACGATTGTTGCCTCCCGGCGGATGATGAAATCCAAGATCGGCCGTGCCTTTATGGCCATCCGTGATTCGGAACAGGCCGCCCAGGCATCTGGCATTAACATAGCCCAATATAAAATGATGTCTTTTTTCATCTCCGGTGTTTTCGCCGGGTTAGCCGGCGTACTCATGGCCCACACCAATCACTTTATCTCAACCGATCACTTTGACAATATGCTTTCAATTTATTTTATCATTATGGTTCTGGTAGGGGGGATTGGTACCATCTACGGCGCCGTATTGGGTACAATATTTATTGTACTCTTGGAAAACCTGATTGTACCGATTATTGAGAAAGGGCTGCATGAAATGTTCCAAGTGAAAGCAGGAGATATTGAATCACTTATTTTCGGACTCATTATGTTTCTATTTATTATATTCCAACCCACAGGGTTATACGGAATGTGGCTTAAGATACGTATTTACTGGAAACTTTTTCCATTTAATCCGAAACAACGGTTTACTTAATCATTTTGGATGGAGGTCTAAAGATGAAACGAATAAATGCAATAATCATAATTTCGATTACACTGGTCATGTTTGGCTGCGATGGTTCAGCGGGTTCACCCGGCATCACTGACAATGAAATATTGATCGGCAATGTACAGGACTTAAGCGGTCCCATGAAGGAATTGGGTCAAATAATCCCGGCCGGGTCCAACCTGTATTTTGATCATGTAAATAACAATGGCGGGGTCCATGGCCGCAAGATTAGAATGCTTGTTGAGGATGCCCAATACAATCCCCAAAAAACGGTGGCAGCTGTAAAGAAATTAATTGAAAAAGAACAGGTGTTCTGCCTTTATAATGTAATTGGCACTTCACCAACTGAAGCAATTCGTCCCCTATTAGCAGAGTCAGAAATCCCCTTAATTGCACCTGCAACACAATCGGGTACCATGTCTGATATGAGTCGTCCAGCTGCTGAATATATTTTTCATACGGATACAGGATATGATATTCAGTCAGGTATTTTAATTGAGTATGCTAAGGGAATGGATGAAAATGCTGTGATTGGCGTCATTTATCAGGACGATGATTATGGCGAAAATGTACTAAAAGGCGTTGAAGAGTCAGAAGCAGAGATGGGAATAACAGTTCAAAAAGAAAGTTTCCAACGGGGTGCTACCGATTTTGCAGGTCAAGTTATGAACATGATGAAAGGTGGATGTACTCATGTAATAATTGCAGGTATAGTAAAAGAACCCATCATTATTATGAAAACGGCCGAAGCGATGGGGTATGCTCCTCAGTTTATGGGTATCAGCCCCACCATGGATCACAGGGTATCTTTGGCTGCCGGTGCTGCCGGTGAAGGATTTATATCTGCCAACTTTGCCCAACTTTGGAATTCAGATTATGATGTACCCAAATTATATCGGGAATTGTGTGAAAGAGCTGACGTTCCAGAAGCAATGATGGGCATGTACCATTACTATGGTTTTTCGACAGCCATTGTTTTGGTTGAAGGATTAAAACGGGCAGGTAAAAACCCTACACGAAAAAAACTCATTCGCGGCATGGAAACTTTCAACAATTGGGATGGAGCGGGAACCCAGCCATTAACATATAACCGGAATGATCATGCCGGAGCAGAATCGGTCATTTTGGTTCAAATTTTAGATGGCGTTCAAACAACGATTACTGACTGGTTAAAATAAAAATAACCATTATTACAAAGGGGTGTTAACCGAGTTGGCACCCCTTTATTCTTAATATATGAGTCACCTTAAAATCAATAATGTAACCATGCGCTTTTCTGGTGTTGTTGCTTTGAATGATGTTTCTCTCAATGTAAATAGAGGTGAAATCTTTTCGTTGATTGGGCCGAATGGCTCCGGAAAATCTACCTTATTCAACTGCATCAATGGATTTAACCGTCCTCAAAAGGGTGGTATTTCTTATAATGGAAGTGATCTATGTAAAACAGCATCCCATGATGTGATTAATACGGGTATTTCCCGCACATTTCAGAATATTCAGAATGTACCCTATATGACCGTATTGGACAATGTCCTTCTGGGTGCTCATAGCCGAATTGATGCAAAATTTACCTTGAATAGATGGTTTTTTAAATCATACCGTGAAAAAGAAGAAGCTTTGGCATTAGAGATTATGGATTTTTTAGGTATTACCAATTATGAATCAAAATATATGAGCGGCCAGCCCTACGGTATTCAAAAGCTTGTGGAAATTGCAAGGGCATTGGTACCCAAACCACAATTGATTTTAATGGATGAGCCAGCAGCTGGGATGAATGAGCAGGAGACACATGAAATTGCTAAAATCATCAGTGAAATTCGTGATCAGTTGGATATTACTGTTATGGTTGTGGACCATGATATGAATTTGGTCATGAGTATTTCAGACCGGATTGGGGTCTTGGACTCTGGGAAGATAATTACAATTGGGTTACCAGAAGAAGTCAAGGCACATCCGAAAGTATTGGAAGCATATCTGGGGGAAGGATTCGATGCTTAGACTCATTGGCGTTGAAACTTATTATGGTAAAATAAAAGCACTTCATGGCGTTTCATTAGAAGTATTAGAGGGGCAATTGGTCTGCATTCTGGGCGCAAATGGAGCAGGAAAATCCACCATTTTAAAAACAATCAGCGGACTGGTAGAGCCGGAATATGGTACCATCCATTTTAATGAAAAACGTATAGACAGAATGGATGCAGAAGAAATTGTAAAGTTGGGCATCGGCCATGTGCCGGAATGGCGCCGAATATTTGCTGAATTAACCGTTGAAGAAAATCTACAAATGGGCGGATTCCTTTTAAAAGATAAGGATGTAATTCATGAACGCACGGTGGAAGCTTTTCACCATTTTCCCATCTTGGAAAAAAGAAAAAACCAACAAGCGGGAAACATGAGCGGCGGAGAGCAGCAAATGTTAGCCATCTCCCGTGCACTTATGCTCAAACCAAAACTGCTCTTATTAGATGAACCATCCCTCGGGTTGTCACCAATTCTCGTCCAGGATATTTTTGCCACCATTAAAGAATTGCATAAAGCAGGAACCACTATTTTATTGGTAGAACAAAATGTAAACCAGGCTTTAAAAATTGCAGATTATGGTTATGTCCTCACCACAGGGAAAATATTCCTCAGCGGTACTTATGAAGAATTATTAGAAGAAGAAAAAGTAAGAGAACAATATTTAGGTGAAGGAAAATATAATAGAAGAGCGAAAGTGTGGAGTGGATGATGGATATTAATTATCACACTTACAATACCATACCTAAATTATTCTGGCGACAGGTTACAGATTTTTCAGAGAATCTTTCAATTTGGGAAAAACAGGATGGATTATGGAAATCTCTAACTTGGGGTGAGTATGGTGCCACCTCAAGAGATGTGGGTAATGCACTTCTTGCATCGGGGATTCAAAAAGGAGATAAAATATCCCTCTTGAGTCAAACGCGGCCTGAATGGGTAATTTGCGATATGGGGATAATTTCAATCGGTTGTGTGACCGCCCCGATTTACCACTCGAATACCAATGAACAGGTGTTTTATATCGCAGACCAAAGTGATAGTATCCTGGCAATTGTAGAAGATCAGGAACAGTTGGATAAAATGCTGGCTGTTTGGGATCGATTGCCAAACATTAAAAAAATTGTTGTCATGGATCATTATTTTCCATTGGATCTTCCCAATGTATATTCATATGAATCCTTTCTAGCATTGGGACGAGAATATGGAAAGAAATATCAGGACCATTTTGAAGAATTGATTAGAGAAAGTCAACCGGATGATTTAATTAGTTTTACCTATACATCCGGTACGACGGGCGACCCCAAAGCGGGAATGTACACCAGCAAAAATATAATCGCCAGTGCGCGGTATTTACCTAGCGCCATTGGGGTAACACCCAATGATTTTTATGTCTGTTTTTTACCCATGGCCCATATTGCCGAACGATTGGTTGGCCATTTTATTCGGTTTATCTCTGGTCATGCCGCCGCTTTTGCTGAAAGTATTGAAGATATGCCCCAGAATATTCGTCAGACCGGTCCCACCGTTGTGTTTGGTACACCCAGGGTGTGGGAGAAATTTTATGCCAAAATTATGACAGGGATTGGTGACGCCACCTGGTTGCAAAAAAAGATATATCATTGGGCAATTGGAGTAGGGAAAGCCACCAGTGATAACAAGATTGCTGGTGTGAATTCGCACGTTTGGCTAAAATTAAAAACAAGAATAGCCCGGTTTTTGATTTTAGATAAAATAAAAGATATTTTCGGTGGAAATATTCGCTGTATGCTTACGGGGGCTGCACCCATTTCTAAAGAAATTATTCACTTTTTCAATTGGGTGGGGCTGGAGGTATATGAAGCCTATGGGATGACGGAAACATCAGGAGTCATTACCACCCAGTCTGAGGGAAAAACCAAAATTGGTTCTGTGGGATTACCGATAGAAGGTACTGAATTAAAAATTATGGATGATGGTGAAATCTGTTGCCGCGGGGATCAAAATATTCAAAGCTATTATAAAAATGAGGAAGCGACAAATGAACTATTAAAGCCAGATGGGGAAGGTGGATTCTGGCTTCATACGGGGGATGTGGGCCATATTGATGAAGATGGGTATTTGTTCATTACCGATCGAAAAAAAGATATTATTATTACAGCCGGTGGTAAAAATGTAGCACCCCAAAATATCGAAAACTTAATGAAGACAAGTCCCTATGTTTCCCAAGCCATGGTTATTGGTGATAAGAAACCCTATTTAACCATGTTGGTTACACTGGATGAAGATGAGATCACCAAGTTTGCCCGAGACCGGAAAATTCTCTATCAGGATTTGGGTGACTTAACGAAAAAAGATGAAGTGATCGATTTACTTAATCATGTTGTCAAAGAAAAGAATAGTGCATTGGCATCTTATGAGTCCATTAAAAAATTCCGAATTCTGGAAGAAGAACTGGACCAGGACAAAGATGAGGTAACACCCACTTTAAAAGTGAAACGGAAAGTGGTGACTGCGAACAATCAAGATTTGATTGATAGTATGTATTCAAAAAAATAGTTTATTTATTGTAGAGATGCACCTACACTTATCGACGAGTAAACATGTCTCGTCTATATATTCAGAATTTATATTAATTGTAGAGACGTAGCATGCTACGTCTCTAAGCTAAATTTTTATAAATATTTTTTTGCGGTACATCCAGGCCAGGATGAGCCAAAACATGAATACATGAAATAGCGCGAATAAGAAGGAGCCGTTCAGATCACCTGCGAATGGCTGGAAAACTGTCCGATATAAATAGCCATAACCGGAAATCATTTTGCCATCCAACTCAAACCTAATCTTTAACAAAATCTTTGCCCAGATACCGGAAGCGGCATAAAGAAAAATGGCATTGGCGCCAAAAATGACGAATGGTTTTGTCCATGTCTTTATTCCCTTCACATCAACAATCCAGATCATTGTGGCTAAAGTGATTGTAGCAATCCCGCCGGTGAAGAGTACATAAGAACTGGTCCAAAGCTGTTTATTGATGGGGAAAACGAATCCCCACACCCATCCCAAGATAATCAGTAATGCACCTAGGACGGCCATCCGCTGGGCATTATCTCCATGGTCCTCTGTTGTTTTGATCATGGTGCCCACCAGGAATCCGATTAAAACGGTCACAATAGAGGGGATGGTGCTGAGCAGCCCTTCCGGATCAAATGGAATCCCCGTGCCGCCGTAAAGGTGGTTTTCTCCAAGGATATAAGCATCCACGATTAGGATCAAATTGGATTTAAGGGCATATGGATCAAGTCCGGAATACCAGCCATATCCCATGAGAAGAATCCAGTATCCGAATAATAATCCCAGTGAAATTTTGACGATACCTATAATATCTGCCCGAACAACAATAAAACTGGCCATGATGTATGCCAAAGCGATCCGCTGGAGGACGCCCATAATCCTGAAGTGGGACCAGTCCCAATCCTGCCGGACAAAGGGAAACGCGTTCAGAAGTAATCCAATGGTAAAAATTGTAATGGTGCGCCAAACCACTTTTTTGAATAAGGGTCCCCATTTACAGAATTCATATTTTTCAAAAGAGAATCGCATAGAAACGCCGATGATAAATAGAAAAAATGGAAAGACTAAATCTGTAAGTGTGCACCCATGCCATTGGGCGTGGCGGAGGGGCGCATAGACATGGCCCCAAGTACCGGGGGTGTTCACCAAGATCATTAAAGCGATGGTGGCACCACGGAATGCATCGAGGGAAATAAGTCTATCTTGCTTTTCAGTCATAATATATTATTCCTTTTTCCCAAAATTGGAATCAATAGGGAGAAATTTAATCAGTATAAGTCCCGGAATTGTAGCAACCATTACCCATATAAAGAAATGGTAATATCCGATAGATTCTTGAAGCGCGCCGCTAAACATACCGGGAATCATCATTCCCAATGCCATAAATCCTGTACAAATAGCATAGTGGGCCGTTTTATTTTCCCCATCAGAAACCATCATCATAAATAATAGATAGGCCGTAAAGCCAAACCCATAACCAAACTGTTCGATGGCAATAAAAATATTGATAAGGAGATAGCTTTCCGGTTGGGTTCCCGCCATAAAAACATAAACAAGATCTGGAAGTTTCATGGCCAGGGCCATCCAAATAATCCAAACTTTTAACCCATGTTTGGCTGCAAAAAAACCGCCCATAATTCCACCGAGGGTGAGCATAATCGTCCCAATTGTCCCGTTGGCAAACCCGAGTTCTATCGTTGTCAAACCAAGCCCACCGGCTTCAATTGAATCCAGCATAAATAAAGGGGCTATTTTAACAAGTTGTGCTTCCCCAAACCTGTATAATAGAATAAAAATAATGACAATACTCATTTTGGGTTTTTTGAAAAAAGAAATAAACACATTGATAAAATTACGCACGGTTTCCGCCAGGCTTGGGTTTGGATGCGGTTGATCTGATTTGGGGAGAGGAAGCATCCAATGATGATAAATTGAAAAGATGATAAATAATCCACCCAATAGGCCAAATGTAACTGACCAAGCAGTGGTCACATTTCCTGTCCATATTTCTAATTTTCCTGCGATCATTACCAACAGTCCCTGACCAAACAAAATGGCAAACCGGTAAAATGTATTTCGAATGCCGATCATCCAGGCTTGATCATGAGACGAAAGGGCATGCATATAAAATCCATCTGCGGCAATATCATGGGTAGCCGAACTGAATGCCAATAACCATAAAAAAGCCATGGTGTATTTTAATGGGTCGGATGTGGGAATAGTGAAAGCCACACCAGCCAATCCTGCACCAATAAATATCTGCATGGTGCCAATCCAAAATCGCTTGGTACGGAGTATATCAACAACAGGGCTCCAAAGTGGTTTAATCACCCATGGCAAATAAAGCCAACTGGTGTAAAGTGCAATATCGGTATTGGTAAAACCTAGGTTTTTGTACATAATAACCGAAACAATCATCACCATTGCATACGGAAGCCCTTCTGCAAAATAAAGGGAAGGAACCCAGAACCAAGGATTGTTTTTTGAGTATTGTGTCATAATGAGTATATCTTTTTTAATTTGGTGTCGGGATAATAATGGTCTAATATTTCTTCTGATGATTTACCGGAGATCGCCATTCCCAAAGCACCAATTTGGCATAGTCCAACTCCATGGCCCCAACCTTTACCATGAAATATGAAATTCCCTTTATCATTTTTTTGAATCGTAAATGCAGAACTAAACAAAAAAGATGGAGACATGATATTTCGAATTTCATATTCTGATTGGATTTGAATTGATTGAGATTGCCCATTTTCATCTTCATAATCAAAGGTTAAGTCTATGATTCGACCGGATTCCCCCGATTTAACTGGGTACAGATTCAGAATCTTTCCTGCGATCACATTCCTTTTTTCCTTCAATGATTGTATCAATTCGCCCTGGGTCGCTTTGTAGGTCCATCGGAAGTATTTTTCTTTTTCATCTACATCCCCAATATAGTTTTTCAGCGTTTCTTCTGGAACAATTTCTGGACTACAAAAGGCTGTGTTCGATTCATTTACATCTTTAATTGAGATCAAATAGGGGACTGGATCACCTTCCCAAACATACTTATAATCTTCGGTAATGCCACCACAGGATTTTGAGTAACGAGCGTCGCAAATTTTATTCTCAAACATGATTGCTTGGCCGAAAGTATCATTGGCGCTTTTGATTGAGGCCTCGGTGCAATTAGCCATGCCCTGATACCGTTGGCAGCAATCATCGTTACAAATATCAAACCCGAGATGACGATGTTTTTGTTCAATATTTGCCAATAGCCAGGATCGAGCCACAATGGTCTGGACCTTTAAAAATTCCGGTGGGCATTGTGCACTCATTTCGGAAGTGGCTACACATTTTAAATAATACTCCAATGGCAATTCATTGACGCACATCATTTTACCATTTTTAACCTTAAACTCAAGTGCACCCCAATAGGATGAGTTTATTTTTTTCTCCCAATGGAAACCCCGGCCAGCGGGAACACCATTCAATGTGACAAAAGGGTTTTCATGGGGAATGGATGGAATTATTTTGATTGATGAATTTTCAATTTCAAGTTCAGGATTGACCAGATCCCCATTCACTAAGTTCAAATTTATTTGATTATTATTTTTACATGAAGGATGTAACCGGTTTCCTATTTCAATTTCAAAACATTGGGAATCAGAAAATGAAATATGGATAGATTTAATATCATCTTCAGGCAAAATGAGTCCCACACGGATAATAGGCTCTTTGTTGGGGATTATACCAGGCGTCAACATTGGGTCATCCATACTTTTGCACCCAGTCCGATTATTGGTGCGGCTCTTAGATTGGACATCACAATATATTCTTTATTAAATTTGTCGTTAATTAGATAATGATCCGAAATCACATCAGCAGCATTTGAACATTGGTGCCCTAATTCGTTTATTAACGCTTGATAGATGGCATGACCATCTATCGATTGAAGGAATTGGGACAGGCGCTGGCCAATGATAATACGGTCCAGTAGCGTATTGATATATGGATGGTCCGTCTGAAGATCACGTTCTACTTGAAATTGATTTTTCCACCCAAAGTGAATCGTTGAAATACGTTCAAAAAGTAGGCGTCCTAAAACGTTTCCTATTTTAGAATCAGATATAGAACCCCTTAGTTGATTGATCCCACCCATGGATGCATACTTTTCCAAAGAATGTCCATCAAACATTTTTAATTCGATCGATTTGGCGATCCAGTTAGATGCCTCATCAAAGGGTATGAGGTTTCCCTTAATTTTTAATCCATCTGCGGTTCCTGTGCCGCCACCAAGGTAGTAGGCGTTTTTAACACTCCGAATTTCGCCATTCTCAGCATATTCCTCACCCCATACGCACATATCAGCGTCACTTTCTAATCGTTGGATAGGATGCTCAAGATTGAGCGTTTTTTGAATTTGATCACAAAAATCTGGGATTCGAGGGCCATTTGCCATTATCCGGATTCCTCTACCGTCATTGGTTTTAAGTCCCGGCATAGCAATCGCGACTTGGAATGGTTCATTCTCAGCCAGTAATTGGACCACCTTTAATACGGTTTCAACGTAAACAGTCCCCTGTTGTTTCTCTATGTCAATGATACCTTCATTGTTTTGTTGTGTATCGATTGGTTGGGGCAAAAACTCCGGATTAAAATTATGGTGATCAGAATATTTAATTTCTACCACTGGATGGGCTAAGGTGTAGGTCTTAAGATCCAGTTTTTCTATTATGCTACCGGAAACTTTTGTCGCCCCACCATCAATCCCAATAACCTTCATACCAAGCCGATCATTGTTTTTAAATTCATAATTTGTTTATAAGATTTTTCGATTTGTGCGATTGTGATTGACCCTTCATTCAATAATTCAACAATGGTAGAATGAACTTTTTGTACAATGTCCGGATCAAAAGCAAGGTTGTTCCCAAAACAAAAAATATCTACACCAGCACGAATCATAAGTCGGATGATTGTTTTTAAATCATAATGATTGGCGATGGCACCCATCTGGGGATCATCGCTAATAATGACACCGTCAAACCCCATTTTTTTACGAAGTAAATTAGTTAATATTTTTGATGAAAGTGTCGCCGGTAATTCAGGATCCATTTGCTGATGAAAAATATGTGAGGTCATGATGGCGGGAATACAATCATTATCAATCAATGTTTGATAGGGTATTAATTCTGTTTCTGACCAAGTTTCTGTCACATCCGCAATTCCCACATGGGTATCTCTACCAGCGCTGCCTTGTCCCGGAAAATGCTTGCAGACAGGAACCACATTTTGTGCCAAATGGGATAAAATGAACAATTCAGCATGAGTAGAAACAGACACTGGATTGTTAGAAAAACAACGCTCCTTTTTTGCAATAAAACTATCTGGATTCAAGGATAGGTCCAGAATGGGTGCGAAATTTAAATTGAATCCATTTTTAGATAGTGTAGATGCCGTACGTGTTGCACAAGATTGTGTTTCCACTATGTCATTTAATAGTCCCAATTTGGCCCAACTATTGGACTGAGGAAATCCATACTTTTCTTTGAGGCGATTGACCTGCCCTCCTTCTTGATCTATACCAATGAGTAAGGGAGTAGGGCTGAATGACTGGAGAGCTTCATTGAAGTCTTTAACTTGTTCCGGTGAGAGGATATTATGAGAAGATGGTGGTGATGTGGTCACATTTTGATCATAGAGTATAACACCACCAATGGTTAATCCATTGAGGGACCGAAAAAAATATTTTGCATCATCCGGCGAAGTACCGCGGAGGCCAACCATTATCATTTGGCCGATCATTGTTTTTATATCACTGGTTGTGGAATTCATCATTTATAGAAATAAAAGTTAAAGACTTATGGGCGAAGTTCAGTTAATTTTTATGCTATGATTATCCGGAAAATTATAATTTGTTTAGCCCTTTTATTTTCTGCTTGCGCAGGCCCTGGCCAATTTAAATCAAAAAAATCATGGGCAGAATCCACACTAAAAAAACTTACACTTCGAGAAAAGATTGCCCAAATGATGGTAGTAAGCATGAATATGCGATTTATGAATTATGAAAGTGTAAAGTGGCGGGAAATACAAAGGTATATTGCCACCGATGGCATTGGTGTGCTCCATATTTGGTTTGGAGATGCAGGAAGTGCTTTGACGATGCTCAATGAAATGCAATCTAAATCTAAGGTGCCGATTTTGGTGGATGCAGATATTGAGTCCGGGTTGGGTCGTCGCTATCCCGGAGCTGTTACGCTGCCGCCCATGATGGCGATTGCTGCCACAGGAGATTCAAAATATGCTTACGAAGCCGGACGAATTTCTGCAGAAGAATCTCGAGCAGTGGGAATTCATTTCAATCTATCTCCAGTCGTGGATGTGAATAATAATCCCAAAAATCCGATTATCAACACCCGATCTTTTGGTGAAAACCCCGATTCGGTCAATCGATATTCCTTTGAATTTATTCGAGGGCTTCATGATAATGGGATGTTAGCCACAGCAAAACATTTCCCCGGACACGGAGATACGGAGACCGATTCCCATTCGTCTCTGGCTCAAATCCCCAGTGATTCTTCTCGATTGTGGTCAGTCGAACTTCCGCCATTCCAGAAAGCCATTGATGCAGGGGTTGATGCAGTAATGATTGCTCACGTGAATGCACCCGATTATCAACCCAATGCTGAAGATCCTGCAACTTTATCCTCATTCTGGATGCAGGATATTCTACGGAATCGCATGGGGTTTAAGGGTGTCATTATAACGGATGCTATGCGAATGGGCGGCATTGTAAAAAATTACTCAAGTGACTATGCATTGATTGAAACGGTGAAAGCAGGATCGGATATAATTATTCAAAATATGAATTTGAAAAAGTCCATAGATACAATTGAAAAAGCGGTGATCGATGGTATTATTTCTGAAAAACGAATTAATGACTCCGCATTAAAAGTGCTAAGAATGAAGGACCGGTTGGGGCTACATCAAAATAAAAATATTTCCATGAATGATACTCACCGATCAATGGGCCGGGCTGCGAATTTCAAAATGGCGAATGAAATAGCAATGCGTGCGATCACCCTTGTAAAAAATGAGAACAGTATTTTACCCCTCAACCCTGGAATCGATGAAACACTTTATGTTGTTGATTTATACGATGGAAAAAATAATCATACAGAAAGCAGTTTTACGAAACAGTTAAAATTAAGTGGAAGGAATGTGATATCCTTTCAGATTGATAAATCAGACAGTGCAATTGTAGCCAATCATATTCTGGGCCAAATCCCAAATGATGGATTGGTTTTTCTCAATGCCTTTGCCAATCCCACCGAGCATAAAGATGAAATATTTTTGCCAGAAGTTGAATCAGAGTTTGTCAATCAGCTCATTGAAAAGTGTAAAAAAGTAATTGTCACCAGTTTTGGAAGTCCATACCTCATTCAGGATTTTCCCAATGTACCTGTATATATTTGTGCATACAAAAGTAGTGGTATCCTCCAGACGGCTGCAGCCAATGCATTGAAAGGGAAGGCTGATATTACAGGAATTTTGCCCGTGACCATACCGGGTGTTGCCAAAAATGGTTCCGGTATTATTGTTGAAGCACGAAAATGGTCAAATGGAAAATCGAGATGGAAACCGGGAACAACACTTCAGCGCATCCGACCTTCAGAAATTTTAGTCAATACAGATTCAGTCAACTTATTGTTGAATCAAGCTATAGCTGATACAGCCTGGCCTGGCGGTGTGTTAATCGCAGGAAAGGGTGGAAAAATATTTTTTCATGATGCAGTGGGGTTTCATACTTACCATAAAAAGCGTAAAACTCGAAAGTCAGATATTTTTGATTTAGCTTCTATCACAAAAGTCATTGCCACAACGTCTGCTGTAATGAAGTTGGTGGATCAGAAAAAGCTAACTCTTGATGACAAGGTGGTTAAATACCTGCCATCATTTAGAGGAAAACAATCAAAATATTATAAACAGAAAAACGAAATTACTATTAAGCATTTGTTAACTCATACTGCCGGCTTGCCACCCTTTAAACAGTATTTTTTAATGGATACAGATTATAAAGTTCGGATAGACAGCGTCTTTAATACGGAGCCTATTTTACAATTGGAGGAAGAAACTAAATATTCAGATGTGGGATTAATTACATTAGGAAAACTATTAGAAAAAGCGAGTGGTGTTTCCCTGGATAAATTGGTGGATTCTCTTATTTTTCAATCATTAGGAATGAATACAACCTTCTACAATCCACCATCAGAAAAACGACATCGCATTGTACCAACGGAAATAGCCGAAGGATACAGAACGGGATTAATCCATGGAGAAGTCCATGATGAAAATGCCCACAGCATTGGGGGAGTGGCTGGCCATGCAGGATTATTTTCTACAGCCAGTGATTTGGCTATTTTTTCTCAGATGATGCTGAATGGTGGAAAGTATGGGTGGAAACGGGTTTTTAAAGAGGAAACAGTTAAACTTTTTACAACCCGGGCCAATGTAGTGGAAGGTAGTTCTCGTTGCCTTGGCTGGGATAGTCCTGACGGTAAAGCTTCCGGCGGTGTTTTTTTAAGTGACAATAGTTTTGGTCACACTGGATATACGGGTACCTCATTGTGGATAGATCCTGAAAACGATATGTTTGTTATTTTATTGACAAATGCCGTGCATCCCAACCGATCTTATAAAGACCCAAAATATTTTGATTGGCGCCAGAAAATTCATTCTGAAGTTTATAAATCAGTGGGAATTGTAGAGAAAAACCCTAACCTTTAATGGAGAAGAGAATGGGAGTGAAATGGGGAATGGGTGATGGAAGATGGTCTATAGAACGATTCCTTCTTCCTTATCTCTTTTTCCTTTTACTGAGTTGTTCAAATACGAACAATTGGGTAAATACGCTGCCAAAACCTTGGACGTTATCTCAAGATCAAATCACCAAGATTTTACCAAAATTCCATTCACATTACCCTGATTTCCATGATCGATTAAAGGCATTTGCACAATGGCAAGTAGGGAAGCCATATGAAATTTTTAAATTGGGTGAAGAAGTGGCGCCAGACCCTGATCCAATCATTCGTCTGGATGTCTCCGATTGTACGGCCCACATTCTCACAAGCTTAGCGTTTTCTCAAAGCACATCATGGGATGAAGCAAAAGAATCTATGATTACCATTCATTATAAAGATGGAAACCCAACTTATAAAACACGGTGGCATTATACAACAGATCGAATTCAGGAAAATTCTTCTACGGTTAATATTACAAACGAGTTGGTTGGCCATGAACAATTGGAATCAGTGGAAATTATTTTGAACCGCAAGGAAGACGGAAAAGAGTTTCTTGATCTTGGGTGGGAGAAATCGACGTCGATTCAATATATTCCCAGTAATAATATTACTCAGGAAATTCTCCAAAAATTACCCCATGTAGCAGGAGTTGCATTTGTCAAAAAAACCTATTTTAAAATGGGCTTGGTTGTAGCACATGAAGGGATGATTATTGATCAAAAAAATATTATCCATGCGTCGTCTGAATATGAAAAAACAGTCAATATAGATTTTATGGATTATTATTTTAGAGAGAATGGCCCCTTGTTTGATGGTGTGCTATTTTATTCATTTCATCCAATGAAGGAGTAGGCTTATGCATTGGATTGACTTAACAATTATATTCATTTTTTTGGCGGGATTTTCACTTTATGGTATCTGGCAGAGTCGATTTAACAAATCATCGGAAGATTACTTTTTAGGCGGAAGGAATCTGCCCTGGCCGGTAGCCATGTTATCAATCGTTGCGACAGAAACATCTGTTCTTACCTTTATCAGTATACCAGGGTTGGCATATCGAGGAGATTGGTTTTTTCTTCAACTTGCCATTGGATATATCTTGGGTCGAATTTTGGTGAGTCTAATATTACTGCCCCAATATTTCAATTCAGGGGTGACGTCGATCTATGAAATTATCGGACAAAAATTTGGTCCGGATTTGCAGAAAGTCGCGTCTGGCATATTTTTAATTACGCGGATTTTAGCTGATGGTGTACGATTTTTGGCAACGGCAGTTGTGGTCCAGGTCATCACAGGGTGGACGTTACCAATGGCCGTGATTATGATTGGCGTTGTTACGCTTATATATACACTTTATGGTGGAATTAGAACCGTTGTATGGGTGGACAGTATCCAATTCATTCTCTATTTATTTGGCGGATTTGCATCCATAATTATTGTATTGAACCTTTTGGATCAATCTTTATTTGAGGCGATTTCAACATTATTGGGAGAAGGGAAATTGTCCGTTTTCAATTGGCAGGGTGATTTGATTAAAGAACCTTATTATTTCATCAGCGCAATTGTAGGTGGTGTATTACTTTCATTTTCTTCCCATGGTGTGGATTATATGATGGTCCAGCGTGTTTTGGGGACAAAAAATTTGTCTGCTGCTCGTAAGGCCATGGTTGGGAGTGGAATATTTGTATTTCTACAGTTTACCGTATTCTTAATGGCAGGATCGCTAATCTATCTTTTAATGGGCGGTGTGGAAATAGAGCGGGATCGGGAATTCACCTCATTCATTGTGAACTATCTTCCCATTGGATTGAAGGGCGTATTATTAGCAGGTGTTCTTTCTGCAGCCATGTCCACGTTGAGTTCTTCCATTAATTCCTTAGCTTCTTCTACCGTTACAGATTGGTTGGGTGGTGGTCAAACCATTAAAAAGTCACAATGGGTTAGTTTGATTTGGGGAGTGATTTTGATTGCCATTGCACTTTTATTTGATGAAAGTGATTCTGCAATTGTCATTGTGGGATTGCAAATTGCCTCATTCACTTATGGTGGTTTACTGGGATTATTTCTTCTCAGCCGCATGAAAAGGTCATTTCGTTCTGAAAGTCTAATCGTTGGACTTGTGGCCAGCTTCGGGATAGTTTTTTATTTAAATCAGGTTGGAATCGCCTGGACCTGGTTTATAGGTGTTGCTGTTGTAGTCAACATTACCGTCACTCATATAGTTAATCTGGTTTTCGATAATTAACTTTCATTCGATCCAACCGCTTATATTGCCAATTCATCCGATGAGTAAAGCTGTCATAATCACGATTTTTTTTAGACGACCATAATACTTCCGCCATAGCACTCATCCGAGGAAGTGCCATATATTCTGCTTTTTCAGGTGTCTTGATATATTCAGTCCATAAATTTCCCTGTCCACCAAGGATAAAATCTCTTTTGTTTGGTTCAATATTATCTGGAATAGGTTCAAAATTATATACTATCTCCAGAGGTAGAAATCCACCGATAGCCAGTGGTTCATTTTTTTTATTTTCCGATTGATAATAATCAAAATAGGCGTGGGAGGTAGGCGACATGATTACCTCATGCCCTGCATTTGCTGCGGCAATTCCCCCTTCCATACCGCGCCAGGATTGAACGATAGCCCCTGGTGCTAATCCGCCTTCAAGAATCTCATCCCAACCGATTAAACGTTTACCAAGACCATTTAAAACTCCTTCGATCCGTTTTATGAAATAACTTTGGAGTTCATGCTCATCATGTAACCCTTCAGCTGCGATACGTTGTTGATCAAGATCATGCTCCTTCCAGTTTTCCTTGGGACATTCATCGCCACCAATATGAATATATGGGCCCGGGAAGATTTCAGCCACTTCTGTTAGAACGGTTTCCAAGAATTCAAAAGTAGATTCTTTTCCGGCGCAGAATACCTCTTTATGTACACCCCAAAGTTTGGCTACTGAATGTGGTCCTCCAGTGCATGATAACTCTGGATAAGCGGCGAGGACCGCGCGAGTATGGCCTGGCATTTCTATCTCAGGGATTACGGTGACATAACGCTTTTGTGCATAAGCGACGACCTCCCGCATTTCTTCTTTTGTATAATACCCTCCATATCGTTTTCCATCGTATTGATGTGGTTTATCACTATAATGGCCGATTAATGATTCATCGCGGAAAGCGCTGATATTCGTTAATTTTGGATAAGCATCAATTTCAACACGCCATCCTTGATCCTCAGTAAGATGCCAATGAAAAATATTCATTTTATGCATGGCAATGTAATCAATGTATCGTTTAACGAATCCAATATCGAAAAAGTGGCGTCCAACATCCAAGTGCATACCTCGCCATTTAAATCGCGGGTTATCTTTGATCTCAATTTGATTAATTTGAATATCCTGATTAGATTTTTTGCCAGAGTCCAATAACTGGCGAAATGTTTGAATCCCATAGAAGATACCATTTGGTGTTCCTGCATTGATTTGTACTGTCTGATCGCTAACACTTAAATGATATCCTTCTTCACCGTAGGAATTATTATCTTCAATTATATTCAAGTTGATTGTTTTACTGGAAAAATCTGAAACTAATAATCCATAATCAGAATAAAAATTTTCCGATAATATTTCTTTTAGTGAATTAAGATCTTTATGTCCATCATTTTGGGTAACAGCCCATTGGCTATTTATTAACGTTTGCCTTTTTGCTATTGAAATTGAAGAAGGTAAAGGGACCAAACCCAAATCATCAGTAGTAGGTTTTGAATCGCACCCAATCATCCATAACAATGTTGTTTGAGCTAGTATATTTATTAACTTTTTCATTACAGTCAATTCTTATAGCTTGAAGGTTTGTCCTCTCTGTGCTATGTTAAAACCCGTATTTTTAATTTGGTTTTGAGCATTGGAATTATTTGTCAATGCAGGGTTAGTATGGTTCAAATGGATAAAATGGATTTTAAATTTATCATTATTCGAAAGTGATTTGAATTTCGCCATACTTTCAATTATAAATGGGTGAGGGATTTCTGACATATCCCGACCGGGTAATTCGTTCGCAGTATAAAATGAACCGTCAATAAGTGCATAGTCATTTTCAGAAGCAATATTTACAATATCTTTATCCCACTTTTCCCACTTATCAATATCTGGAATAAAAATTAAAGATTTATTAGGGCCTTGGATTTTATAACCAACTGTTTCTGAATATTCATCTCGATGGGGTACGAGAAATGGTGTAATGGACATTCGTTTATTGAGTTTCACTTTTTTACCATTTTTCAGTTTGTTAAGCTCAATATTCTCAAGGATGACGAGTTGGTTCCAGGGTCCATTGGACGATAAATATTTTTTCATTCTCGGCATGGCATAGACCGGGATAGATTTTGCACCCATTACTTCTCGTCCTAAATGCATCAATCCAGTATAATGCCCCATATGGGCGTGGGTGAGAAAAATGCCTTTCAGCTTCTCGCGGTTATTTTGCGTTAATAATTCAAACTGTTTGGGGAAGTCAGGGGTGGCATCAATCATCCAAGTTTCGTTGGAAATGGGATCTACAATACCCAGAGATGTGACCATTACTTTTTTTTCTGGTTTATCCCATCGATTGATACAGCATGATTTACTGCAGCTCGCGTGGGGGACACCCCCATCTTGTGCGATGCCTAATACAATGACGTAAGGACTTTGGTTTGCTTTTTGTGAGCATGCTGAAAAAAATAAAAGAGAAAGAAAAAGGATAAGAAAATAACGGACCATTATAACCTTTCAAGATATTGAATAATATTGTCCTGTAGGTCCCGATATGGTTTAGATGAGCCTGTAAATCCATTCATTAGAATGGAAAAAACGATGGGATCTCCTCTGTGAGTAAATACATATCCTGATAGCGCACTTACACCGGAGAGGGATCCAGTTTTTGCACGAACGCTGGATGGCAATGCTCGGTCTGTTATTGTGCCATTTAGTCCACCAACGGGTAAGGTATTGATAAAAATATCCCGAACCGCTGGTTGATGATAAGCCCAGGATAACAATTGGATAAAATGGTTTGCGCTTGAATAGTTGTAACGTGTGATTCCGGACCCATCTTTCAATGTCAATTTGGTTGTGTCAATCCCCACATCATCATTTAAAAAAGTTTTCACTGCGAATAATCCGTTATTCCAATTTCCTTGCGTTTTTGTTGATTCAAACCCAATGGTTTTTACCAATAACTCAGCAGAGAGATTGTCACTCTCTACCATGAGGTTTTGCAAGGAATGAATTAAAGATTTTGATTCATGATATCCAATCCGTTTTGCAGTGGATGGTCGTTTTCCCCTACTCATGTGCTGAATCGAAATACCGTTACTTTTGAGAGATTCTTTTAATAAAGTGCCCACATAATAAGATGGATTGTGAATATTCCGATAAATGGTATCTGCCGATGTGGTGTCCATGATATTTCCAACAATCGTGAATTGGTTAACTTGATTTCTCCAGTCACGATCAATTTTAAATTTTTGAAATCCAGTGATATTATTTACGGTTAAAGATGTATTAGAAATTTGATAGTAGTCTGAACTTGGATTTGTTTTTATAATAGCAGGCGCACCTTTTTCCCCCGGATTGATGATAAAATCCACACAATTGTCATTTACAGATAGGGCGCTGATTTCTGCTGAATACCACCATGCACCTTCATCCCACATCCAGCCTTCCCCATAAAGAGTGGAGTCTAATCGTGTATCATCAATCACCAGTTTATGGATACCCTTTATTTGTGAAGATACTGCATCTGCGAGCGAATCTAATTCTTCTAAGGTAAGATCGGGATCACCGCCGCCCACAAGATAAATTGTATCTTCATCTTTATAAACCTCTGTCCTGAATGTATAATTGGTGTCTAAAAAGGAAATCGCCGCGAGACAGGTATAAATCTTTGTATTACTGGCAGGATTAAATAATGAATTGGCATTGAGCTCATAGAGTGTTTTATTTGTTTTTAAGGAAACAATTTTTATCCCCATATTTGTGTATAATCCAGATGAATTGATAATATCTTGAATATTTGACTTTACAGATTGTTTACCCTGCTCTTTATAAATAGAAGGCGTGTGGGTGCATCCAAAAATGAACACCAGAAAAATCGGTAATTGTTTTTTAGTCATAAAGCCGGTATTTTGTTGAAGTGTTATGAAAATGAATTGAATTCATTTCAAATTTACTATCGTTTAATAATTGATGGGATAGCCCGGATTCCCCCCAGAGTTTGTCCATCCAATCATTATTAAATTTAAGTTTCTCAGGATATAGATTTTTCACTGTTTTTAATGTGGCAATGCCGATATCCACGCTATTATATGCGTTTCGATCAGTCAAAATCAATTCTACCCCTTCACATTTTTCATCTTTAAACCGTGGGTTATTAGACATTCCTTTAATCGAAATAGGTGTATAACTTACTGGCTTAAAAGTGACCCCGGATAGATTTAAATTGTTCAGGGCGATTGACAATTCTTGTTTATCAATCCATGGCGCACCAAACTGTTTAAATGGTTTATAGGTTCCACGTCCTTCATTCAAATTGGTTGCTTCCAATAGACACATGCCCGGATAAATGATGGCGGTTTCTAAATCGGGTATGTTGGGAGACGGTTTTATCCAGGGTAAATTTGTTTCATCAAACCACAAAGTATTTTTTAAGTTTTCTACAGGAATGACAAGCAAATCTGGTACCAAATCAATCCATTTTTCTCCGACGATCATTTTAGCCAATTCACCCACCGTTAATCCATAACGAATGGGGATAGGGTAATAACCCACAAATGATTGATTGTTCAAGTTTAAGATAGGACCTTCTACCCGATTACCGGTTATTGGATTGGGTCGATCTAATACAATTATCTGAATTCCTGCTTCTGCCGCCGCTTCCATCACCAAACCCATCGTTGATATATAGGTATAGAACCGCGCGCCAATATCTTGGATATCATAAATAATAATGTCCAAATCTGCTAATTGCTCTTTTGTTGGTTTCCGATTCTTACCGTATAGACTAACTACTTTTGGAAGTGATTTCATTTGGCCATTATATTGTACTTTTTCCCCTGCCGCCGCTTCGCCGAAAAGGCCATGTTCTGGGGAGAAAATGATTTTCAACGCCACATCATCTAAAGCCATGAATCGTTCGTAATTGGGTTTGCCGTTTCCATCAACACCAGTTTGATTGGTAACCAGTCCGATAGATTTATTTTGAATTAATTCCAATTGATCATCCAGTAAAACGTCCAACCCAACTTTTACTTTGGATAAATTGGATGAAGTTTGATCTCTTTTCTTTTCCAATTGAATTTGATGGATGGATGTGGGGGCGGTGGTACATCCAACCAAAATAAGTATAAAAAAAAGGGGCAGTTTTTTCATTATTTCAATAATGTAAATTTCTTTGTTACGAGTTGATCTCCCTGGGAAAGTTTGGCAATATAAATACCGGATGGAGCCTCTAAGCCATTGGAGAACAATCCATTCCAATTAAACTTTTGTATTTTGGCCGCTAATGGCTGGATAGATAATTTGACAATTTCTCTACCCATGATATTTGTAATTGTTAAAAAAGCTGCAGTCGAATGATCAAACACCTGAAATTCAATAGATATAGATTTGTTAAATGGATTTGGATATAGAGACGATATATTGATTTTTTTAGGAATTGTATTGATTTCATTCCCAACTGCAGCAATGGGTCCATCTAAAAATTCCAAAATTCTTGCCATTACCTCTTCTCTTTTTTCATCAGGATAAATGGTTTCAAACCCCACACTTAAATAAACCAATCCACCTGAAATTGGGCTACCATCAAATCCTCCTAAAAAGGCAATGCCTGCACCACCGCTTGATTCATAATCTACATTATCAAATTTTAAAATGGTTTCAGCATTACTAACAGGTTTTATACCGTCCGGCCAATCAACATCATAAGTCCCATTAGATCCATTATCGAAAGAAAAGGAAATATCATCCATGAAAGTGCCCGAGACCCCGGTTGCGTCATAGGTGCCTTGCTTGCCGGCGGCAGCGTCAGTTAAATATTCCGCCTTTAAAAATTTTTCATAAAAAAGTTGATCAGGAACATTTCCTTTTTCTGAAAGGTCATAACCAATTTCTGAGCCGGACACAAATAACCGTCCGCCACTTTTAAGAAATACTTTTAGAATTGACTGTTCTTTTTCTGAAAAAGCAGATGTGGCGGTACCCTCTTCACCCAAAATCCAATCCACAATGGAATAATCGGTTAAAATAATCTTTCCTGAAATAACAGCTTCATTATTAGCAGAATCAAAAAGATAGCTGCTTTGATGAATTGCATCGCCATGTTGACGGATAAAATCAAAGGTATTATTTGTTCCCGTTACCCGATCAAATCCGTTCACAATTAACACTTTGGGCATACTGGATGAGGAGACCACCCCCAACACTTCAGTATAATGACTATTCCCATAATCATTTATTGCCCGTACTTTAATGTAATACGGCTCGTTTGCAATTAGGTTTTGTAATAAAATGGGCCCAGAGGTGAAGACTCCCAAATCTTCCGTTTGGGTTGAATTGAGAAAAACCCGTTGTACTTGAAATGATGTGGCTGATTGAGAACCGGTAAAATCAATGGCTACAATCCCCATCCCCATATTCGTAACTGATATGTTAATAGGAGTAGAAGGGGCGGTTTTTTCAGCTAACTTTGTTTTTAATGCATTCCAAAGTTGATCATACCCACTATCATAACCGAGAGCCCACATGCCCACACCACCTAAGTTTTTTGAAATGGCAAAATCATATTTGTTTGATAATGAAAGGCTGTCATCATACCAGGTTTGGTACCACCCATTATTTTGATATCTATACCAGGGGGTTTCAGAATCACTATCCCATATTTTCCCATAGGACAGCGCTTTTGATTCTGCATCATTATAAATAACGGCATTACCATTGTCAGTCGTATTTGCACCTTTGTCACCAGAACTTGCGGGCCACTGGATGCCGTAATAAGGGCATCCCAAAATTATTTTATCTGCATTATTACCTGTGGCAGAAAGATATGTATTCACCGTATTGGTTATATTATATGAACCGCCTTTTAAGGGTGCCACCGCACCCGTGGTTGAACTGCCTTTCCAATGGTAGTCATATCCCATAATAAATAAACCATCACTGGCGTTTGCCAAAGCATTAAAATCCCAGGCACTGCTCCAGTCTACAGCCGGGGTGGCCAATGTGACTTGTGCATGTGAAATTTCATTTCGTAGCGCTGTCCTTAAATCTTTAACAAAGGTAACGAGATTGGATTTTTGAGAAGCAGGGAAAACTTCAAAATCGATATTAACACCGTCTCCATTTGCGCTTTTAACCTGATTCACAAGGCTATTGATTAAAGTGGTTCTATTGTTCTCATTACTGAGTAATGTTTCTAAATCTGTTTTATTAAATAGTGTAACCGTAAGAACCACTTCCACACCATTTTCGTGTGCTTTATTAATCAAGTCAGTGGCTGGCCATCCATGGAGGTTTGTCAATTCACCTGATCCATTGGCCTCTGCAGAAAAATAGGCGATGGTCGAAACGAGGTCATAGTTATAATTCTGCCATTTGGTTCCCTGCCAATAAGGATGATATCCAAATACAGTTTTTGTAAGCGTTTTACTTCGGGTTTGAAGTGGCCCAGCTGGTCCGGTGGACGGCTTAAAAGCCGGTTCAAGATAATAAGTATTATTGTATTCAAGTTCAATTTGGTGAATACTTTTGGGAATTTCTTGGGTTAGTCCCGCTGTTAAGGAAAAGAAATAAATAGGTAAGCGTTTAAACATTACACCCGGAAAAAATATCTTCAATTGTTTCGCGTTTTCGGATCAAACGGTGGGCATTCCCATCCAGTAAAACTTCTGCCGCACGAGGACGCGTGTTAAAATTATGAGACATGGCATATCCATAGGCACCTGCATCCATGATAGCGATGAGATCATCTTCTTTCACTTTCGGAAATTCTCTTGCGATGGCTATACGATCTGTATTCTCACAAATTGGACCTGTAAAATCGTAGGATCCATTGTTCACACCATGTTCACCCACTTTGAACATTCGATGATAGGCGCCATATAAGGCAGGACGCATTAACGTTTCCATGCCTGCATCTATGCCAACAAAATTTTTATAACTTTCCTTGAGCCCTGTCACCCGTGATAGGATAAACCCTGCATCTCCAATGAATGATTTTCCCGGTTCAACCCACAGGGCAGGGGCCAATGGTTTATCTGGATAATTGTGATACATTAAATTTGATAGTTTGGAAAAAAGACGATCATAATCAAGAGGCGTATCTTCATCTTTATAAGGGATCCCCAATCCGCCGCCGATACTGATAAAATCAAAAGCAATACCCAATTTGGATTCAATCTTTTTTGTATGGTAAAAAATGGCTGTGAGTAATTCCACCCAGTAATCTTCATCCAGATTCCCCGAACCGGCCATGCATTGTAGTCCGAATTGTCTAATGCCTGCATCCTGTGCTTTTTGATAGGCATTGATTATTTTTTCTGCCGGAATGCCAAATTTTGCATTTTCTCCTGCAGTGGTGATTTGTGAAAAGGTTCCTTTACCAAATCCAGGGTTAAGTCTAAAGGAGATGCGTTTCGGCATTTCGATACTTAATAGACGATCGAATGAAGTTTCGTCATCTAAATTAAGATAAACTCCTTTGTCCAGTGCGATTGCTATATCACTATTGGATTCATAATTGCCCGTATAAATGCAATCTTTTGGATCGATACCAGATAATTCAGCTGCATATATTTCTCCCGGACTGGAACAATCACCGCCCAACGCAGGGTGAACTGATTTCATCAATCTCAAAAGGTGTGGATTGCTATTCGCTTTGACGGCATAACAGATATGAGATTTATTGAAATAAGTGGCGAGGGTATCTTTTAATCGATTTACGTTATGCTCAATTTGGCCTTTCACATAGATATAAGTAGGTGTTCCATATGATTGGGCGATTCCCGAGATAGATTTGGTATTTTTAATTAATTCTCGTAATGGATGTGTGTTCATTATAATTTTATCAGTTTAAAAGAGGATGAAACTTATTGAATTTTGGTTTGAAGTCATAAGTGAAAGTAGAAGGGTAATGCTATAAGTTTTGGTTAATTTCCGGTGTGGAAAAATCAACGATGCGGTATATATCAATTATTCTAATCTTATCTTCACTTTTGGCAGGTCAATCCAGTTCGACCGTTTATTTTAAGGATGAGCTTACGGAAACAGTATCAAATAGTACGAACCAATGGCTTTTGATCGGTGGCATGATCGGTACGGGAATTGCATATAAATATGATGACGCCTTCAATGACTATGCACAAAATAATGAACTCATGCCTCATCAAATGGCAGTTTTTGGTGATCATTGGGGAATCGGTGGTCAATTATTACTTTGGGGGGTATTGGCAACATCTGAGCATAAAAATGAAAAATTAAGATATGCAAGCACTGCATTTGTAGCAAATGGGTTATTGACATACGGATTAAAATTCGGTGTAGGTCGGAATAGACCAAATGGGAAAAATAAAAGATCGTTTCCATCGGGACATACATCCAATAGTTTTTTAACCGCAACCATTGCCCAGGAAATCTATGGGTCAAAAATCGGGATCCCTGCCTATATATTGGCAGGCGTTACAGGCTTGAGCCGGATTCATGACAATGAACATTATTTAAGTGATGTTATTTTTGGGGCTGTCTTGGGAATGGCTGTTGGACGAGGGTTTGGACAGATTTACAAACAATCCCCTTCTCCAGTTGTTGGGGTTATTCCTCAAGGCCAACAATTACAAGTTTATTTAACATGGCCTCTATAGTGATGAAAAAAATATCAGGGAATACTATCATTATCACGATTATAACTATGTTTGGTTTGGTGGTGGTTCTAATTGTATATAATATGATAAATAAAGGTTGGATTTTATAGAGGGGCAAAAATTTGCCCCTCTATATGGTATTAACTTATTTCTCAGGTATTTGATTCAATACGATGTTAATTTGGGTTGAGTCTAATTTTTCACCCGGCTTTACAATTTCTTCAGCAAAACTGGTCGTGTAAGATTGCCCATTCCATTCAAATATGGCACCAGGCCCTCTGGTGTTTCGGGCTTCAGAAAATGCTTCGGCGAAGGATGTGGGAGTTGGTTTGTCCACTGATATCGAACCAGGATTACCCTCCAACATAATTCCAATATTAGAAGATTTAATATCCAATGGGTATGGGTATGATTTTTCAATGGCACTTGACTCTGCAAGTTCAACTGGATCGTCCGGTTGATGTTTTAGGAATCCATTCAGTAGTACAGCAAACGCTGCGATGAGTACGAATCCAAGTGTGTATCCGTCTTTTTTATTTAGGTGCATGGCGTGCTCCTTTTTGTTTTGAATCCATAAAAGGATTCTGTTTGTTAAAAAAAAAGAGGGAATGCCTTACGGCACTCCCTCCCAGGTTTCGTAGATTTAACCCATGATAAAACAAAAAAGTTCCATTAAATAGTTTTGTTAACATTGGCCATCATCACTTCTGCCGCGATTCATATGTGGGCAGATTATCATCGACACTATGTTCTTTCTATTATTTTTAAACCATTAACAATGATTCTGATTATATCAATACTGTTTACTGGCGGGGTTGAACTGGAAGGATTTTCATTTTTTATATTTTGGGGGCTAATATTTTCTCTGTTGGGTGACATGATGCTTTTAAAACCATGGTATAAATTTGAGTTGGGTTTGGCAGCTTTTCTTGTCGGTCATATTTTTTACATTATTGCATTTATCAGTTATAAGGGAATGGATTGGGATATTTTACCCTTATTGCCATTAATTGGGTTCGCCTTATGGTTATTCAGAATGATTAAGCCACACCTTGGAAAATTATTAATTCCAGTTGGGAGTTATATGTCTGTTATTCTGTTGATGGTCTGGCAGGGAATGGGTATTTGGCTATCAGAAAAAAATACATTTGGATTATTAATCGGATCAGGAGCATTCATATTTTGTGTATCTGATTCAATATTGGCATGCCAACGGTTTATGCGGCGCTTTAAATGTGGGAATACCCTCGCATTACTGACATACTATATAGCACAATATTTGATTTCATCTTCAACACAAATAGCGCATGTGTACTAATCATACATATTATGAATGTTTATGTGAATATATAATATGGATAAAATTATCATCATTAGAATTGATAATGAAAAAATTAATATAGAAAATGGTATTGCCTTCATATATTCGCGACTATGTTTTCACCTGATACATACCAAAATCGTCGGAAAGCCCTTTCCGAAACTATAGAAGATGGCATAATTATTTTACCGGGGAATATCCCCGTTCCCATGAATTATCCATCGAACCATCTCCGATTTAGACAAGATAGCAATTTCCTCTACTTTTGTGGACTTGATTTCCCCAATCTCAATTTGGTTATAGATACTGATTCAGGTGAATCAACAATATTTGGAGACGATTTATCGGTTGACCAGATTGTCTGGGAAGGCGAACGTACTTCCATTAAGGAAATGGCTGGTCTTGCAGGCATTAACCATTTCCGCCCAAATAAAGATCTTTCAAAACATTTAAAAATGAAAAAGCAAACCCTTCATTATCTTCCTCAATATCGAGCAGATCAAAAAAACTTGATGGAACAGTTATTTAATGGCAAAGGGTCATCAAAAAATCTCATTCAATCGGTTATTCAGCAAAGATCTATTAAAACTGAAGAGGAAATCATAGAAATTGATCAGGGAATGTTTGTTACAGCAGAAATGCACAAATTAGCCATGATGCTGACACGTCCTGGTGCAAAAGAACAAACGATTGTTGGGCAAATTGAAGGATTTGCATTATCATACGGACGACGATTGGCCTATCCCATTATTTTTTCTGTTCGGGGTGAAATTTTACACAATAATGAATATAACAATACTTTAGAATCGGGACAGTTGGTTCTGAATGATTCCGGCGCAGAATCACCCATGCATTA
>CATMGX010000003.1:0-38730 GCA_950067765.1 uncultured Fidelibacterota bacterium | reverse complement strand
TAAGGAACTGCGTTTTGCCATTCGTGAGGGTGGGCATACGGTTGGTGCTGGCGTGGTAACTGAGATTACGGAATAGGGAAGACGGTGGCTAAACAAACTATCCGAATCAGTTTAAAGGCTTACGATCATTCCTTGATTGATAAGTCTACTGAAAAAATTGTTAAAACGGCAAAATCCACCGGTGCGATCATTTCAGGTCCAATTCCTTTGCCAACACGAAGAACTGTTTATACCGTATTGCGATCTCCATTTGTAAATAAAAAATCAAGAGAGCAATTCCAGACTAAAATTCATAAACGTTTAATCGATATTTTAAACTCAACACCCAAAACAGTCGAAGCATTAATGAAACTCGATCTCCCTGCCGGTGTGGATATTGAGATTAAGGTTTAAATATGCGAGGATTGATCGGGAAAAAAATTGGAATGACGCAAATTTTCAACGATGGTGGCCAAGCTATTCCCGTTACAGTAGTTGAAGGCGGCCCATGTGTGGTGACTCAGGTTAAAACACATGCTTCCGATGGCTATGATGCGATTCAAGTAGGTTATGGCGAACGGAAGAATAAACATTCTAATAAAGCATTGAATGGTCATTTTGAGAAAGCAAAGACTGATGTAAAACGTGTTTTGGCAGAATTTGTACCGGTACCGGATTACGAATACAAAACGGGTCAAGAATTTGGTGTTTCATTATTTAAAGAAGGTGAATATGTTAATGTGGCTGGCACAACGAAGGGAAAAGGATTCTCAGGAGTCATGAAGCGTCATGGCTTTAAAGGAGGTCCAAAAACGCACGGTCAAAGGGAGCATCCACGATCTGCAGGATCTATTGGGCAGGCATCCGATCCATCCCGTGTTTTTAAGGGAATGAAAATGGCTGGACAATATGGGAATAAGAGAATGACGGTACGAAACCTTGAAGTTATATCGGTCGATTCAGAGAAAAATCAAATTTTATTAAAAGGCGCAGTTCCCGGTGCCAAAAATGGAATTATATTCATTACGAAGTAAATATGAAGTTAAAAGTAATCAATCAGGATGGTGGAAAAGGCTCGACTGTAACAGTGGACGATTCCGTTTTTGGAATCAAACCCAATGAAAGTGTGGTCCATCAGGCTGTTGTTGCAGAATTAGCCAACAGTCGCCAAGGAACCCATTCTTCAAAAAATCGATCGGCGGTTAGTGGTGGTGGGAAAAAACCATTTAAACAGAAGGGAAGTGGTAACGCGCGTGCGGGAACCATTCGTTCTCCTTTATGGAAAGGTGGCGGTGTTGTTTTCGGCCCAGAACCCCATAAATATGTAAACAGAATGCCAAAGAAGATGAAACGATTGGCACGTCGTTCTGTTTTATCAAAGCGTGCGAGTGCAGGTGAATTAGTTATAGTTAATGAGATTTCTGTATCGGCACCAAAAACAAAAGAATTCATATCCTTTTTGAATGGATTGGATCTTCAGGGCAAAAAGGTAACCATTATGGTTGCATCTTATAATGACAATGTTTTCTTGGCTGCCCGAAATATTCCAAATATTTATGTAGTTGAAGCGACTTCTGCCAGTACTTATGACTTATTGGATTGCGAAGTCCTTCTTGTTGAAAAAGCTGGTTTAGCATTGTTAAATGAACAATTAATGGTCAAATCATAATGTCTTATCAAAAAACGATTATACGCCCATTATTTACAGAAAAAATAAGTCGATTAGAAGATGAAGAGAGAAAGTATGCTTTTCAAGTAGAAAAGGGTGTAAATAAGATCGAAATAAAACGAGCAATCGAAGAAAAATTTGATGTGGAAGTGACAAAAGTTGCAACGATGAATCGATTGGGTAAAGAGAAGAATATGACGGTTCGAAGCGGCGGACAAACGATTCGCACCCAAGGATTTCGTGCCAGTTGGAAAAAAGCAATCGTCACATTAAAAGAAGGCGATATCATTGATTTACTTAGAGGGGAAGCGGCTGAATAATGGGTGTGAGAACAATAAAGCCAACCACGCCGGGGAATCGATTTGCAACACGTCCGGATTTTTCCGAAATTACTAAAAGTACACCGGAAAAAAGTTTAACGAGGGAACTGCGAAAAAATGGTGGCCGAAATAACATGGGCCGAATTACGGTTAGGCACCGTGGCGGTGGACATCGCCGCAGATATCGCATCATTGATTTTAAAAGAAATAAATTTGAAATTCCAGCGAAAGTGGCAGCGATCGAATATGATCCTAACCGCTCCGCAAATATTGCACTATTGTTTTATGCTGATGGCGAAAAGCGGTATATCCTGGCGCCGTTTGGTATAAAGATTGACGATGATATTATTTCGGGTGAAAATGCACCGCTTAGACTTGGAAATGCATTGCCTGTGGGTAAGATAGCCACAGGGATGTTTGTGCATAATGTAGAATTAGCACCCGGTCGTGGCGGACAAATGGTTCGAAGTGCCGGTGCCGGTGCACAAGTCCTGGCCCATGATGGTGGTTTTACATCTCTAAAATTGCCTTCGGGTGAAATTCGTCAAGTACGTAAAGATTGTTATGCTACGATTGGTGAAGTTGGAAATAAATCCCATGAACAGGTCGTTTCCGGAAAAGCGGGACGCAGCCGATGGTTGGGCAAGCGTCCAACGGTTCGAGGTGTCGTGATGAACCCAGTAGATCACCCTCACGGCGGAGGTGAAGGAAAAACTTCAGGAGGTCGCCATCCAGTATCACCTTGGGGACAGCCAACAAAAGGATATAAAACCCGGAAAAAGAATAAAAAATCGAATGAATATATTGTGAAAAGGAGAAAATAGGATGGCCCGTTCACTGAAAAAAGGACCATTTGTTGATGCCAAACTTGAAAAGAAAGTTGAAAAAATGAATGAAGGCGGAAAGAAAAAAGTAATTAAAACTTGGTCCCGCCGTTCTATGATTACCCCTGATTTTGTGGGTCATACTTTTGCTGTTCATAATGGAAATAAATTTATTCCAGTTTTCATATATGAGAATATGGTTGGACATAAGCTTGGCGAATTCGCTCCCACTCGAACCTTTAGATTACATTCCGGAGATAGAAAGTAAGAACCATGGAAGCGAAAGCAATTACGAGACATATTCGGCAATCTCCTCGGAAAATTCGCGTTGTGCTCAATGAGGTACGTGGCCGGGAAGTTGAAGATGCGTTAAATTTTCTTCATTTTTCGAAAGCGAAAGCAGCAACTCAAATTGAAAAAACGGTTCGGTCTGCTGTTGCAAATTTGATGAATATCGAATCAGATACTGATGTGAATACAGAAGATTTGCATATTAAAGAATGTTATGCAGATGGTGGACCGCATATGAAAAGGTTTCGTGCCGCATCTATGGGACGCATTTCCAAATTAAATAAACCAACAAGCCATTTAACAATCGTCGTATCCGACGAGAAAAATTAAGGAGAACTTTTGGGTCAAAAAACACATCCAGTCGGGTACAGACTACAGATTAATAAAAATTGGCGTTCTACCTGGTTTGCAGGTAAATCTTTTGCAGCAGGCCTTGAAGAAGATGTCCGCATACGAAAGTATATAAAAGCCCGGTTACCTAATGCTGGTATTTCTCTAGTTGAGATTAGTCGGACTTCGAAGACGGTAACAGTTACAATTCATACGGCGCGTCCCGGTATTGTCATCGGAAAAGGCGGGGAAGAAGTCAATCGTTTGAAAGATGAGATCAAACAATTGACCGAGCGAAACGTTCAGGTTAATATATCTGAAGTAAAGCGGCCTGAATTAGATGCAGCACTTGTGGGGGCAAACATTGCTCATCAGTTGACAAAAAAAGTTTCATATCGTCGTGTGGTAAATAAGGTAATTCAATCCACCATGCGTATGGGAGCCGATGGAATACGTATTAATGTTGCCGGTCGGTTGGGTGGGGCAGAAATTGCCCGAAGTGAGAAATTTTCCCAAGGACGGGTGCCGTTACATACGTTGCGGGCGGATATAGATTATGTATTAACGGAAGCCCATACACAATATGGAATCATTGGAATTAAAGTTTGGATTTGCAAGGGCGAATCAACCAGGAAATAAATCATGTTAGAACCAAAAAAAACCAAATTTAGAAGACATCATCGAGGGAATCGCAGGGGGATGGCAAAAGGTGGAGATTATGTTGCTTTTGGTAGTTACGGTTTAAAAGCAGTTGAAGCTGGATGGGTAACCAGTCGTCAAATTGAGGCATGTCGTATATCCATCACAAGAGTAGTAAGAAAAATTGGAAAAATGTGGATTCGTGTTTTCCCAGATAAACCGATTACAAAAAAACCGGCTGAAACCCGAATGGGTAAAGGAAAAGGATCTCCAGAATATTGGGTAGCTGTTGTAAAGCCAGGCCGAATTTTGTTTGAAGTTGAAGGTGTTGATCGCGCAGGTGCCGAAGAGGCATTCCATAACGCATCACATAAATTGCCAATTAAAACTAAAATAGTTGGCAGACGAGAAGTATAATGAAAAGACAGGAATTAAACGAGTTATCTATGACGGATATAGATGCAAAGCTTCATGATAATTTGGAAGATTTGCAAAACCTGCGGTTCCAAAAGGCATTGCATCAGCTTGAAAATCCGATCCGTATTTCACATTTGAAAAAGGAAATTGCACAATTAAAAACGGTAAAAAAAGAATTTGATCTTGGCCTTCGTGGCGGAAAGAATGAGGATTAATTTTGGCTGATAGAAAAAGACAATCGTTAGTGGGGGAAGTTGTGAGTGATAAGATGGATAAAACTGTCGTTGTCCAGGTTATGCGTAAAATTCCTCACCCTGTTTATCAAAAATTTGTGAAAAGATTTAAAAAATATTTCGCCCATGTGGAGTCAGTCAAACCAAAGGTTGGTGATATTGTGGAGATTAGCTCGATGCGTCCCATGAGTAAAAGAAAACGTTGGCGTGTGAAAGAAATAATTCGTGAATCTATTAAAATTGGGTAAATGAAGTGATTCAACAGGAAACAAGACTGAAAGTCGCAGACAATTCTGGCGCAAGAGAAGTATTATGCTTCAAAGTATTGGGAGGCAGTCGACGCCGTTATGCATCGATTGGCGACATTGTCGTTGTGACGGTGAAACAAGCCATTCCAGGTGGAATGGTTAAAAAAGGTGATATATCCCGTGCTGTCGTAGTGCGCACTAAGAAAGAAGTACGAAGATCCGATGGATCTTATATTCGCTTTGATGACAATGCGGCAGTGTTACTTACAGCCGCCGGAGACCCGCTAGGTACCCGGGTGTTAGGTCCGGTCGCTCGTGAGCTTCGTGACAGTGGTTATATGAAAATTGTATCCATGGCACCGGAGGTTTTATAATGAATATCAAAAAAGGAATGTCCGTCCATGTCATTAGTGGAAACCATCGTGGTGAGGAAGGAAAAGTACTTCATGTATTCCCAAAAAAAGAACGCATTATCATCGAAGGTGTTAATTTAATTAAACGCCATACGCGCCCATCTCAAGATAACCCTCAAGGCGGCATCGTAGAAAGGGAAGGAACCTTACATGTTTCTAATGTGATGGTTGTCCACGGTGGAAAGCCAACCCGAATAGGATATAAAAAATTAGAAGATGGTTCAAAAGTTAGAATATCAAAAAGAACGGGTGAAGAGATTGGTTAAGAATTATGGCTGATAAAAAGAATACAAAATACGTTCCAAGTTTACGTAAGCGTTACAAAGATACAGTTGTAATGGGGATGATGGAACAATTCAGTTATAAAAATGTGATGGAAGTACCAAAGGTTAGCCATATATCAATTAATATGGGTATTGGAGATGCTAAGGATAATCCCAAAAAACTGGAAAGTGCCGTCCAGGAATTAACCCTTATATCCTGTCAGAAACCGGTCGTAACTAAATCTCGGAAGGATATTTCAAATTTCAAAATCAGAAAAGGATTTCCCGTGGGTTGTAAAGTTACACTCCGCGGTAACCGGATGTATGATTTTATGGAAAGATTGATTAGTATTGCACTTCCTCGAACCCGCGATTTTAGAGGATTATCATTTAAGTCATTTGATGGCAGCGGTAATTATTCATTTGGTGTGAAAGAACAAATTATTTTCACCGAGATTAATTATGATAGAATTGATAGTATCCGTGGCATGGATATTTCATTTATAACCACAGCTGGATCGGATGAAGAATCATATCATTTGTTAAAATTAATGGGTCTTCCTTTACGGGATAAACCGGTGAAACAAGACGAAATAAATGAGGCCGCTTAATGGCAAAAAAATCATTAATAATTAAGGCAAAGAGAAAACCAAAATTTAGCACGCGTGGATATAACCGCTGTTTTAACTGTGGTCGCCCTGATGGGTATCTGAGAAAATTTGGACTTTGCCGTATCTGTTTTAGAGAAATGGCATTGAAAGGTGAAATTCCTGGTGTCATTAAAGCAAGTTGGTAGGAGAATAATAGTATGGCAATGACCGATCCAATTGCAGACATGCTTACACGTATTCGGAATGCGATGGCTGTGGATAAACGATTTGTAGATATCCCGTCCTCTAATCTGAAGAAACGAATAGCATTTGTTTTAAAAGAAGAAAAATATATTGAAGATTTCATGTTTATCAATAATGGTGTGAAATCTTCTATACGCGTTTTCTTAAAATATGATTATCATGGGAAAGCAGTCATCACATGTATTGAACGGGTGAGTACACCTGGACGACGATTATATGTTGGCCGTAATGATATTCCCCGTGTTCTGGATGGGTTAGGCATTTCAATTCTTTCCACATCACGAGGTGTTATTTCAAATAAAGCGGCCAAACGATTTGGTGTTGGCGGCGAAATATTATGCAACGTTTGGTAAAATAATATGTCAAGAATTGGTAGAAAAATTATAGAAATTCCCAAAGATGTCATTGTGAATGTGAATGCGGGTATGGTGGGTATAAAAGGCCCAAAAGGTACATTGGATGTACCCTTTCACGGCGATATGTCAGTGACACAGGATAATGGTACAATTCTCGTGGAGCGTCCATCGGATTCTAGAACACATCGATCTCTCCATGGAACCACTCGTCAGTTAATTGCCAATGGAATACAGGGCGTTTCCGAGGGGTATTCAAAAGATTTAGAAATTAGAGGAGTGGGCTATCAGGCAAATATGGAGGGAAAATTCCTCGTGCTAAAACTTGGGTTTTCTCATGATATATATTTTGAACCACCTATTGGTGTTGAGATTAAAACCAATCGTACCGAAGTCAATGTATCGGGAATCAATAAACAATTGGTGGGTGAAGTGGCTGCAAAAATTAGATCTTTTCGCAAACCTGAGCCATACAAGGGTAAAGGGATTCGATATAAAGACGAATATGTACGATCGAAACAAGGTAAAACAGTTGGCGGTGAATCAGAATGAGAAAATTATCAGCAACAGAAATGCGTAATCAGCGCAGACGTAATCGTAGTAAACGGGATAATTACGGTCATCCTGAAAGACCGCGTTTGGTTGTTTATCGTTCCAATAAACATATCAGCGCCCAAGTCATTGATGATTTGAGCGGTACAACACTTGCTTCAGCTTCCTCTTTAGATAAAACGATTGAAAAGGAGGTTGCAAAAGCAGATTCTAAAAAAGCAATCAGCACCATCGTTGGAACTGCAATTGGAGAACTGGCTGTTAAAAATAAAGTGAGTAAAGTTGTATTTGATAGAAATGGGTATCCTTATCAAGGCCGTGTGAAAGCAGTTGCTGAAGCTGCGAGAGATGCCGGTTTAAAATTTTAAAGAATAGAGAGTTATGATTAATCCTGCAGAATTAGATCTTAAAGAAGAAGAAGTCATTCGAATTTCTCGTGTATCGAAGGTGACTTCCCGAGGAAGAAATTTTCGTTTTGGCGCTTTAGTTGTCGTCGGTGATGGAAAAGGCCATGTTGGCATCGGTCAAGGAAAAGCCGGTGAAGTCATGTCAGCAATTAACAAAGCCAAAGAAAATGCGAAGCAAAATATTGTAAAGATACCAGTGATCAATGGTACCATTCCTCACAAAATTATATCCCGTTTTGGTGCCAGCAAGGTGATGCTGAAACCCGCAGCACCAGGTACCGGAATTATTGCCGGCGCAGCTGTTCGATCTGTCATGGAACAGGTGGGCATTCGTAATATTTTAACCAAACGATTTGGATCAAATAATCCTACAAATTTAACCAAAGCAACCATGCAGGCATTGTTGGATTTACAGGATGCGGTATCTGTAGCCAATAAGCGAGGTATGACGATTAAGGAAGTGTTTAATTAATCATGGCCAAAGCAAATACATTAAAGATTACGCAAATAAAAAGTGCTATTGGGTATAAGAAAAAAGCGAAAGCAACGCTCAAGGCGTTGGGTTTGCGTAAAATGCATCAAACGATAGAACAGGTTGACTCTCCTGTACTTAGGGGAATGATAAATCGTGTCAATTTTCTTGTAAAGGTTGAGGAATAAAAATGAAACTTGGAGCTTTAAAACCCTCGAAGGGTGCAACTCATAGTAAAAAACGAGTAGGGCGTGGACAAGGATCAGGATGGGGAAAAGATGCGGGTCGTGGAGAAAATGGATATCATTCTCGCTCCGGGTCGAAACATCGTCCTTGGTTTGAAGGCGGACAAATGGCACTATACCGCCGATTGCCGAAACGTGGTTTCTCTAATTATATATTCAAAAAAGAATTTCAACTCATTAATGTATCAGATTTAGAAAAATTAGATGTGGATACGATTGACCCGAGTGTTATGATGGAAAAAGGTCTGATAAAATATGCCTTACGTCCTATTAAGGTATTGGGTGATGGAGATTTGACTAAAAAGGTAAATGTTTCTGCGAGTTCTTTTAGTACATCTGCTAAAGAAAAAATAGAAAAAGCAGGTGGGTTGGTAACAGAACAGTGATCGATAAATTCAAAAATATATTTGCCATACCTGAACTCCGTAGACGAATTTTGTTTACGTTGGGCATTTTGGTTGTAGTTCGCCTGGGTGCACACATACCAATCCCTGGCATTAATGGTGATGTTTTAGCTGTTGCATTTGAGGGATTACAAAATACACTTTTTGGTTTGTACAACTTGTTTGCAGGTGGTGCATTCGAAAAAGCGACCTTATTTGCCCTTGGGATCATGCCTTACATTTCAGCTTCGATTATTATTCAGTTGATGAGTACAGTTGTCCCTTATTTTCAACGTTTGCAAAAAGAAGGTGAAGCGGGTCGAAAAAAAATCACCCAAGTCACCCGGTATTTAACTGTTTTAATCTCAGCCATGCAGGCCTATGGTATTGTGGCAGTCTTTTTACCATCCATGTCTGCTGGTGGGCAGTCTGTTGTGATAAACCCGGGTTTTGGGTTTATATTTACCGGTATGGTGAGTTTAATTACAGGAACAATTTTACTCATGTGGTTGGGTGAACGGATTACTGAACGGGGAATTGGAAATGGAATTTCCTTAATTATAATGGTGGGAATCATATCCAGAATTCCAAATGTAATTGTGAGCGAAATAACATTAATCAGTGAAGGTGTTCGGGGAATTCTGAGCGAAATTATATTACTGGGTATTATGTTTGCCGTGATTGCTTTTGTAGTTCTCTTAACGCAAGGAACACGAAAAATTCCTGTCTCATATGCCAAACGGGTTGTGGGACGAAAAGTTTATGGTGGACAATCCACGCATATTCCACTTAAAGTAAATACGGCTGGAGTTATGCCCATTATTTTTGCACAGTCCATCATGTTTATACCCAGTACCGTTGCCACGTTTTTTAGCGAAAATGAGTTTATGCAGGGTGTATTAAGATGGTTCTCGTTTGACCACCCATTTTATTGGTTTGTTTTTGGGATTATGATTGTGTTCTTTACTTACTTTTATACCGCAATTGCTTTTGATCCAAATCAGGTGTCCCAACAAATGAAACAGCATGGCGGTTTCATCCCGGGTATTCGTCCAGGGAAAAAAACAGCAGAATATATCGACAACATTTTATCACGGGTTACATTGCCCGGCTCCTTTGCGTTGGCGTTGGTAGCTATTTTTCCGTATATACTTATGCAAGCCATGGACGTGAGTTATGATTTAGCATCATTTTTTGGCGGTACAAGTTTGCTGATTATAGTAGGTGTTTCGTTGGATACATTACAGCAAATTGAATCCCATCTCATGAGTCGCCATTATGACGGATTTTTGAGTAAGGGAAAAATTCGTGGCCGGAGGCGGATGTAAATGGTTCATATTCGAACCCAGCGTGAAATTGACCTGATTACTGCCAGTTGCCAGATTGTTGCGGATACACTAGACTTTATCAGCAATGACATTAAACCGGGTGCAAATCTTATTGATATTGACTCGAAAGCAGAGGCGTTTATTCGATCGCAAGGTGCCCGGCCTGCATTTAAGGGATATATGGGGTTTCCTGCAACATTGTGTATATCGGTGAATGATGAAGTAGTTCATGGTATACCGACGAATCGTGTTTTGGAAGAAGGGCAGATTGTTGGAATTGATTGTGGTGCTGAAAAAGAAGGATATTATGGAGATCACGCAAAAACATTTGCTGTTGGTAAAATTTCCGACGAAAAAAGAAAATTAATGGAGATTACGCAAGAATCTCTGAGAAAAGGCATTGCCCAGGCCTTTCCTGGTAATTATGTTTCCGATATTGGTTATGCCATCCAATCTTACGTGGAAGCTTTTGGTTATTCAGTGGTTCGCGAATTGGTGGGGCATGGTATCGGTACCAAACTTCATGAAGAACCGCAAATTCCAAATTATGGTCAACCGAAACAGGGATATAAATTGCGTGAGGGAATGTGTATAGCTATTGAGCCCATGATTAATCAAGGTGTAAAAGAAGTAAAAACAGATACGGATGGGTGGACCATCCGGACGGTTGATGGTGAGGATTCTGCCCATTTTGAACATACCATTGCCATCACAAAGAATGGTCCTATTATTTTAAGCCAGAGTGTTACCGCCCGTGGCTAAAGAGCAGAATATTCAGGTTGAAGGAATTATTAAAGAAACACTCCCCAATGCCATGTTCCGGGTAGAGGTAGAAATTGGTGACAGTACCCATGAAGTATTGGCACACGTCAGCGGAAAAATGCGTATGCATTTTATTAAAATACTGCCAGGGGATATGGTAAAATTAGAGATTTCACCCTATGATTTATCCCGGGGTCGAATCACGTATCGAAATAAGTAGGAAGTCATGAAAGTAAGATCTTCAGTAAAAAAGATTTGTGATAAATGTAAAATCATTCGCCGTAAAGGTGTGGTATTAGTTATTTGCACAAATCCAAAACACAAACAAAGACAAGGATAGGAGTATTTAGTGGCGCGTATAGCAGGTATAGATATTCCCCGCGATAAAAAAGTTCCTTATTCGCTATGTTATATACATGGTATTGGTTTAACCATGGCGAATGAGATTTGCGATCATGCAAAAATTAATAAGGACACGAGGGTAAAAGATTTATCAGATAGTGAAGTGGCATCTGTTCGAGATGCAATCTCGACATTGGAAATTAAAGTAGAAGGTGAACAACGTACTTTTGTTTCAATGAATATCAAACGTAAAAGAGATATTGGATGTTACCAGGGATTACGGCATCGTCGCGGATTGCCGGTAAACGGTCAACGAACCAAAACGAATGCAAGAACCCGTAAAGGTAAACGTCGGACCATCGGACTTGGAAGGAAAGAGGAATAATACGAATGGCTAAGCCAATCAAAGAAATAAAGAAGAAAAGAAAGAAAAAATCCGTCGACGCGGCGGGCATTGCCCACATTAAGGCAACTTTTAACAATACCCATATTACGTTGACAGATAAGTTTGGGAATGTAGTTGCATGGTCCACTGCTGGGACAAGTGGTTTTAAAGGATCAAGGAAAAGTACAGCATTTGCAGCTACAATGGCTGCAGAAAAAGTTGGGAATGTAGCAATATCTATGGGGATGAAAACCATAGAAGTAAAAATTAAAGGGCCGGGCTCCGGTCGTGAATCAGCCATGAGAGCATTGGCCGTTGCTGGGTTGGAAATAACTTCCATCCGTGACGTAACTCCTTTGCCCCATAATGGTTGTCGTCCACCCAAAAGAAGACGTGTTTAAAAAGAGAGTTTAATGGCAAAATCAAGCGTACCTAAAGGCAAACTTGTCCGCAAATTCGGGGAGAACATTTTTGGAAACCCGAAATACGACAGTCTGCTAAACAAAAAACCTTATACACCGGGACAACATGGCCCTACCCGTCGACGGCGTTTATCTAATTATGGCGTTCAATTAAGGGAAAAACAAAAAATAAAAGCCATGTACGGCGTATTGGAACGTCAATTTAGAAATTATTTTCACAAAGCAGAAAAGATGACCGGAGAAACGGGAACCAATTTGCTGCAATTGCTGGAATGCAGATTAGATAATGTAGTGTATCGTCTTGGTTTGGCATCTACAAGATCTCAGGCACGGCAAATGGTAAGCCATGCGCACTTTTTATTGAATAACAGAAAATGTAATTATCCATCGGCCACAGTGAAACCGGGTGATGTTATTCAGGTTCGTGAACGTTCCAGAAAAATGGAAATCATTATGGATGCGATGAAACGGATTAAGGGTGATATCGGATTACCCTGGTTAGAACTGGACAAAGCAAAAATGACAGGTACATTTTTAGCGGTTCCGGAAAGAGATGAAATGGCGCTAACGGTCAATGAACAATTAGTAGTCGAACTTTACTCAAAGTAAATACAAGGTATAAAACTATTATGGCAAAAAAATACGATTTAAAAATCAAAACGGATAATAATTCTCTGACTGACACCTATGGTAAATTTATCATTCAGCCTTTGGAAAGAGGCTATGGGGTTACCGTTGGAAATGCGCTCAGGCGCGTATTGCTCACCAGTATTCCAGGTGCGGCGATTACCAATGTAAAGGTCGAAAATGTTTTACATGAATTTTCAACCATTTCCGGTGTGAAAGATGATATGACTGATATTATCCAAAACCTGAAAGGTGTACGGTTTAAATTATCAGACTCTGACGTGGACAATGTAAAAATATCCTTGAAGGGGAACCGAGTGTTTTCTGCAAAGGATATTCAGGATGTTACCGATCAGTTTGAAGTCTTGAATCTGGACCATTATATCACTGAAATTAATGCAAAAGGATCCATAAGCATGGAAATTCGTATTGGCGTTGGTAAAGGATATGTGCCTTCAGAGGAAAATGAATTACCGAATGCACCGATTGGCACCTTGGCCATTGATAGTATTTTTAATCCGGTCACAAAAGTGACTTATAATGTGCAGCCGGTTCCCGGTGCGAAAGACCCCATCGAGATCTTAAGTATCGAACTCGAAACGGATGGATCTATTACACCCCAGGATGCCATTAGTTATTCTGCCAGTGTGTTAATGGATCACCTTCGCCTGGTTGAAGCGATTGCAAAACCAGAAGTGCTTGAAGTAACAGAGCAAATCAGTGAAGAAGTAATAAAGATCCGAAATCTACTGAACTTAACGATTGATGAAATGGAATTATCCGTTCGGAGTCATAACTGTCTGCAGGCGGCTGGAATTAAATACATTTACGAATTAGTAAGTAAAGAAGAAAGCGCCATGCTGAAGTACAAGAACTTTGGCCGTAAATCACTGACAGAGCTTATTGAAAAACTAGATGAAATGGATATCAGTTTCGGTATGGACGTAGATAAATATCTAAAATTGGAAGTTTAGTTTAACCATGAGGCACCAGAAAAAAGGCCGGAAACTTGGCGTAAACCCTTCCCATCGGAGGGCGATGCTAAAAAATTTAGCGGCAAATTTAATTGAGCATAAGCGAATCAAGACCACGGATTCTCGAGCGAAAGAATTGCGTACTTATATTGAGCCATTAATTACAAAGGCCAAAAAAGGTGATTTGAATTCTATTCGTCAAATTAGCAGAAAATTACCATGGAAAAATGTCGTCCATACTTTGGTTCATGAGATTGCCCCTGTTTATGCGGAACGAAATGGTGGATATACACGTATTATTAAACTTGGATTCCGGGATAATGACCGTGCATCTGTTTCACTCATCGAATTGGTTGACTACGAGAGCGTAGATTCTACAGAAGCGGTCGAAGCTTCTGAATAGAGATCTATTGATTCAATCAATCAAAAATATCCATAGAAGGGCAACGGTTTCCGTTGCCCTTCTATTTTCTATACTCTTGGGCTCCAGTCCGGGACGGGGCGAATTCGAAGATCGGTATTTATGGGTGGTTCGCAATACACTCACCAATCAAGTAAGTATCGATCAAATGATCCAATTTGCTACGTTAAATCGATTTAACCATATATTGGTACAGGTCCGAGGTCGAGGCGATGCATATTACACATCAGAATTCGTGCCTAAATCCCACCTCATTCAGAATACATCCTTTGATCCTTTAGCCTACTTAATTCCGAAGGCAAAGGAAAACGGAATTAAAGTCCATGCCTGGTTGAATACGTATTTACTCTGGTCATCTCGTGTTAAACCGGTTCAAAAAAACCATTTATTTTATACAAACATGGAATGGTTGGATCAGAATAAAAGAGGTGAAATCAATATTTCCCATGAATTAAAAAAACTCAATGGAGGTAAAAACGGGAATGAAGGATTATATTTATCACCGAATCATCCGAAGGTTAATCCATATTTAATTTCTGTATTTAAAGAATTAATTGAGAATTATGAACTGGATGGTCTTCATTTGGATTATATTCGGTATCATGATTCTGAATATGGACAAAATCCCGACGCCATTGCGCAATATCGAAAAGAGAATGGATTAAAAGTGCTCCAACTATCCACTTCCGCACCAGATCCTATGACAGCAGCTAAAGCGGGGCAATGGAGTGATTCCCGGAGAAAGGCTGTTACAGAATTGGTTCGTGATACCAAAAGCCTCATTGATGTTATTCGCCCCAATTTGATATTATCTGCAGCAGTGAAACCGAATCTTTACCAAGCAAGGGATCGTTATTATCAGGAATGGGATGTATGGTTAGCCGCGGGATATTTAGATAAGGCAGTTGTGATGAATTATACAAAAATTTTAAAGGATTTCGCCGCCAATATTGATATTATATATGATAATCTCCCCACCAAATATCGGAAGAAAATTGTTATGGGAATTGCCACTTATAATCAGTCGGCCAGGCAGGTGGTGGATAAAGTAAAATATACCCGCGTCACCCGATTTAAAGGCATATCATTTTTTTCATATAATGTGATGGTTCAGAACCCTCGTTACTTTAAGTCTATAAAAAAGGTGTTGTACCCACGGGGATAGAAAATTGATCCTTAATTGAAATTAAGGGGCAGCTTCTTCATACTTCAAAAACCGTTTATAATGTTTATAGTCAAAACCATTATCGGTTTTGGCCAATCCATTTTTAATGAGATGGGCATTAATGAAGGTTTTATTTTTTAAATATAAATAACAGAGTCTATTCTTTTGATTATCAAATTCTATGGTATCATATTTTAGGAATACTTTCAGACCTTTTGTTTTTTCTGCGATAAACTGTTTTGCCTCAGATGTTTTTCTTTTAATCGGCTTAACGCCAATAAGTCTAATTATCATCCCATTGCTGAGGGTGAGAATATTTGGAGAATGAATTTCTTTTACAGAATAGTAATCAATCGTGTCGCCATTGGCATTTTCATCTATTTTTGATCCATACTGGTTTTTTCTCGGATCTACTTTTTTATCAATATTAACGGTATCTTTAAAAATGTAGGGTAAGTTTTGGATGTACTTTTTGAAATTACGATTGGTCAGATTACTTTCCATAAATTCGATATTTGTTCCATTCGATAACTTATTCTTAATGAAGGGTAAAAAGTCTTTATTAATTTCATATCCTATCGAATTTCGATCAAGATTCAAAGCGCTAAGAGCAGTGGTGCCGCTTCCCAAGAATGAATCTAAAACCGTATCGCCTACAAAGGAAAACATTTTAATTAATCGGTTGGGTAGTTCCAGCGGAAACATGGCTAAATGGTCTTTCTGTTTTTCACCAGAAAAATTCCAGTGACCTGAAAAGTAGGTATTCCATTCCTTGGAAGTCATTTTGGATTTTTCTTTTATTTCTTTATCTATTTTCTTCGGTTTTCCCGGTTTTTTAAATAATAGAATAAATTCATAATCAATTTTCAGAATACCGTTCCTTGGGTATGGGTAGGAGCCCATAATGGATGCGCCGCCTGAGGTATTGGATGTGGTTATTTTTTGCCAAATGATGGCACCCATATAATCAAACCCAACTGTTTCGCAAAATTTAATAATCTCAGTCCGGATAGGAATGACCTTATATCGACCATAATAGACTGACCTAGCGAATTGATCGCCGATGTTGACACATAACCGGCATCCATCATCCAGCACCCGATATGATTCATTCCAGACTAAATTTAGATTATTGATATAATCCTCGTACGAGTCATCGAATCCAATCTGGTTTTTATCGCCATAATCCTTGAGCTGCCAGTATGGGGGAGAGGTAACTACAAGATGAATCGATTTGTCCTGAACTAAATGCATTTTCCTGGAATCGCCAAGAATGATTTTATGATTGGTTTTCACGTCAATAAGTTAACTACACAAAGTTTTATAGATTTTGCCTTTCGTCATAGGGAACAATAACTTCTTCTTCAATAAACTTTTTCAATAATCTTAGATACTTGGCCCAGCAATAGGAGGAAACTCGAAAATGGTCATTGGTCTCTTTCCATCCTGTATGTTCAAATTGTAAGTCGGTAGAATCGCCTTTACGGGTTAAAAAGAATTTGACCTTTGTTCCAGTCCAGTCTTCATCTGCCGCTGTAATCTCTAACACAAATTTGGTATTTTCATCATTTTCCAGAACAATGGCGCGCCAGTCATATTCATCACTGAAAAAAAGTTGATATTCTGCGCCCAATTCAGGATGGCCGGACGACGATTTTGTCCACCATGTGGCTAACCCTTTTGGGGTAGTAAGCACCTCATATACATTTTCTGCGGACGATTGTATTGTAAGGTTATGGAGTATGTCAGGCATTGTTTAAATTTCCTGCAGTAATTTTACGAAAGAAAAGGATTAATTGCATGTCAAAACGGATCATCCACGCACCGCGGGGTAACAAACTCACCTGTAAAAACTGGCAGATTGAAGCGCCATACAGGATGATTCAAAATAACCTTGATCCGGACGTGGCAGAAAATCCGGATGAATTGGTTGTATATGGGGGAAAGGGAAAAGCGGCGCGAAATTGGGAATGTTATGATGCGATTCTCAATACGCTGAAACGGATGAATGAAGATGAAACATTGCTGGTACAATCAGGAAAACCGGTGGGAGTACTCAAAACACATACCTGGTCGCCTCGCGTACTCATCGCCAATTCCAATCTTGTCCCTGACTGGGCCACCTGGGATCATTTTAATGAATTAGATAAACAGGGACTTATGATGTACGGTCAAATGACCGCCGGTTCCTGGATATATATTGGTACTCAGGGGATATTGCAGGGGACCTACGAAACGTTTGCCGCCGCCGCAAAGCAACATTATAATTCTGATTTAACAGGAAAACTCGTTGTCACTGCCGGTCTTGGCGGTATGGGAGGCGCTCAGCCACTTTCTGTCACCATGAATAACGGCGTTTGCATTTGTATTGAAATTGACCCTTTTCGAATCCAACGACGTTTGGAAACGAAATACCTTAATGTGGCTACTGATTCCATGGTTGATGCACTGTCCATGGCCCGTGATGCCCAGAATAAGGGTGAGCCACTGTCTATCGGCCTGCAGGGCAATGCGGCGGATATTGTGCCCCAATTGGCGAAATTGGGCATTGTGCCGGATATGATTACAGACCAGACTTCCGCGCACGATGAATTGGATGGATATGTGCCCAATGGCATGACTTATGAAGAAGCGGTGGAATTACGGAAATCTGATCCGGATAAATATATCAAGGAGAGTTATCGCGCCATGGCAGAACATTGTCAAGGCATGCTCGACTTAAAGGAAAAAGGCGCAATTGTTTTTGATTATGGGAATAACCTTCGAGGCCAAGCCAAAAAAGCAGGTGTAGAAAATGCGTTTGACTTTCCGGGGTTTGTGCCCGCTTACATTCGTGATTTGTTTTGTGAAGGTAAGGGGCCATTCCGATGGGTCGCCCTGTCGGGAGATCCTGAAGATATTTATAAGACCGATGAAAAATTATTAGATATGTTTCCAGAAGATGAAACACTATCCCGCTGGATTAAACTGGCGAAAGAACAAGTACAGTTTCAAGGATTACCATCGCGTATTTGTTGGCTCGATTATACACAGCGATCCAAGTTTGGTGTGGCGTTAAATCAAATGGTGGCCAGTGGTGAATTATCGGCGCCTATTGTAATCGGTAGAGATCATCTTGATTGTGGTTCGGTGGCATCACCTTATCGGGAAACAGAAGCTATGAAAGATGGGTCTGATGCGGTAGCGGATTGGCCCTTGCTCAATGCCCTCACAAGTACAGCCAGTGGAGCTACTTGGGTGTCAATACATCATGGTGGCGGTGTGGGAATGGGGCTCGCTATTCATGCAGGACAGGTCATTTGTGTGGACGGTACACCAGAAATGGAAAAACGGGTAAAAGCGGTGTTAACCAATGATCCGGGCATGGGGATTTTACGTCATGCGGACGCGGGATATGAAGATGCGATTCGAAATGCAAAAGATTGGGATGTAGATATTCCTATGATGGAAAAGGGATAATGTATGATGGTTGATGGAAAATGGGAGATGGGGATTGGATAATCAGCAATCCAAAATCAGCAATCCAAAATCAATAATCCTTAAGAATATAGGGTGTTTGGTGACCGCCAACGCTGATGGTGTGGCATCTTTCGAGAATACGTCAATCCTAATCGAAAATGGTAAAATTGCAGCTATCGGTGATAGGCAATCGGAAAATGCCATTGACTGCGGTGGAAAAATGGTGACATGCGGATTTGTAGATTCCCACACCCACCCTGTATTTTTAGATAATCGTGATGAAGAATATGCCATGCGGTTGGCCGGCGCCACCTACGAAAAAATTGCGGAAAAGGGCGGTGGCATTGTTTCCAGTGTAGAAGGGGTACGAAATGCGTCTGAGGATGAATTAATCGATAAGGTATCTCAACGAATGGATCGATTTATTGCGGGTGGCACCACGACCATTGAAGCAAAGTCCGGGTATGGCCTTGACACAGAATCAGAATTAAAATCTTTATCTGTTATACACAAAGTCCATAAAAGCCATGCAATAGATTTGATACCCACATTTATGGGGAGCCACGCCTTTCCACAGGAATTTGCTGATGATCATGATGGTTATGTGAATCTCATCTGTAATGAAATGATTCCTGCCGTTGCGGCGCAGGGCATTGCTGTATTTAATGATGTATTTTGTGAAGAGGGTTACTTCACGGTAGCGCAATCCAAACGCATATTAGAAACAGGAAAAAAATACGGATTAAAACCGCGTCTCCATGCAGATGAATTTGTGGACTCTGGCGCGGCGGAATTAGCAGGGGAAGTAGGTGCAATTTCGGCAGATCACCTTATGGCCGTTAGCGCAGACGGTATTAACGCTTTAGTGGAGAATAATGTGATTGCTACCTTGCTTCCTGGGACCACGTTTTTCCTTGGAAAATCCACCTATGCGCCGGCGAGAGAACTTATCAATTCAGGGATTACCCTATCGCTTGCGACTGATTTTAATCCAGGGAGCTGTTATATTCAATCCATGCCATTTATCATGACGTTGGCTTGCATGCATTTGGGTATGACCGTTGAAGAATCCTTTCAAGCTGCAACCTATCACGGTGCAAAGGCACTTGATTTAGAGGACAAAATTGGGTCGATTAAGGTGGGAAAATCTGCTGACTTGATTATTTGGGGTATAAGTAGTTTGCTGGATATACCATATTATGTCTCAAATCACCCAATTCGATATGTCATGAAGAATGGGGAAATTGTATTTGGTACTTGACTCAGGAACACTCCTTCCTGTAAAATCGTGCTTGTTAAACGTTAAGAAATGGTAAATAAATGACCGCAAAAAGAATTTTCTCAGTATTCATTGTTTTAGTGATGAGTTCGCAATTTGCTTTTGCAAACTATGGCTTTTATCGAAAAGTAACCAATACCTGTAAATATTACAGGGTCACGGTTGATGAAAAGAAAATGTCCCTTACGAAGAATAAGGATGGTTCATATAGTTTTTCCATTGAAATGGAAAGCCTTCGAAATAATTTTGAAATGGTCATGCTGGTTGGATTTATTGCCGTTGGGCAAGCCATGAACCATCAAGAAAAATTTGCGAAGAAAAAACCCGGATACACAGCCATTGTTCCGGAGGATACAGACGTAACGGTAATCATCCCGGTATCCAGGCAAAATACAATTATCACGGCAAAGGCAACTGCGGGTCAAATCCGTCAATTGACGGATGGTAAAATTGATTCAGCAGGATTTATGCGTCTGATAAAAAATTCAATTCAAACACTGTAACAAGGAGGAAGAATGTTAGATCCTACCAGTTGGGGCGGCATGTTCGCACAATACGGTCGTTCTTTATTATGGGCGATCACAGCGGCTATCGGTTTTGGCCTGGGCGTTGGTATTGCATTGAAAGTTTTCGATTGGCTTTCAACTGATATTGACGAATGGGAAGAAATCAAAAAAGGAAACATGGGTGTTTCCATGATTTTTACCGCACTTATCGTCATGGTTGGTTTAATTGTTTATAAAGTTATTTAAACGCAACCGACATCTCTATAAAAAACCCCATCTCGATTATCGGGATGGGGTTTTTTATTTGTAATAGACGCTTTAAAACTTATAATTTTACCCATAATTCATCCAAAAGAAGTAGGCTACAAATGCGCCCACTATCGTATTGATGAAATTAACCATGTCGTTCCCAATCCACTTTGATCCAAATATCAGCTTTGTTTTATGATCGCAATGGTATCGATCCTCAGTTTGGTTGCCGCATTGGCTACATTTGAATTGTGCTTGGATAAAACGCCCTAGAATTGAATCAACTAATGATCCGGTAAGCCCAGCGATTGTGAGGGGGAGGAGCAGGTCGTTTAAATTCAATATTTCTTCACCCAGAATTCCGATAATAAACGCTCCCGTAGCCGATCCCAAAGTACCCAGAAATGTGACACCGCCAGAAACACCACGTGCCACGATTTTTTTGGATAGAACAAGTCTGGGTTCAGATTTTGAATAAAACCCAATTTCGGTTGCCCATGTATCCGCTGTGGCGGCACCGATAGCCCCAAGATATAAAACGATGGCTGGTGGAAAATTGGTGAAAAAATAAATGATAGCGAAAAGGGTGCCTACTCCTCCGTTAGCCAGTATTTGGAGTATATTCCGATGGGAATAAGGTTTGTGGTGAAGGTGAGATAAAATGGAGGCCGAAATAAAGAAAAATACGAGGGGGATGATCCAGGGCCAGCCACCAGCACCAAAAATAATAATTCCCATTAAGAATCCACTAATCGCACCGCTTGTGGATAATGATTTTTGTTTCCATGCCAAGGAAAAAATACCGATTGAAATGACAGTCCATACCAAGAGTTGGGGCAGAGTTCCATGGGTATAGTTAATCAGGAAAATCTCATAGGACAAAAAAGTAATAAGTGGCGTCGATAGGTTGTCTGAACCGCGAAAACTGATTGATTCGGCTAATGCAGCAGAGAATGCGGTGAATATGCTTAATCCGATTAAAACAGGGAGTGGTATTAGAAAGGCTGCTTGATAGACCCTGGCAAGGATATCGGTGCCAAGCATGATGATCAAAATGGTTGTTCCAAACATGGCCAAAGATCCACGGCGAGATTTTTTATCCCGCCAGGGAATAAATGTGGTTCGGCCATTTTTTCCAATAAACGCCGCGGTGGGGTCTGCAATGGTCAAAACGATAATGGCTAAAATAAAAGAAATAGGTTTATCCCACCAAAAATATGACATAATCAATACGGCCATTGGAAAATACACAGTGCCATAACTCTTGCGCTCTGTCGCGTGCATGCTTTTTACTTTACCTGACGTTAATAAAATCATATTAATGACTATAAACAAGGTAGATAGAGTCATGAGTTGAATATTAGTATTAAATATAAATGGACCGGAGGCTACAATAAGACCAATGAAAATATGGACAAATTGTCGTGTGGATTCCGGCGCCCATTTTTTATAATGTCGGATGAATTCTGCCATACCGAGTACAATAATGATTCCGGTAAAAATTATTCCGAAAAGTGTCCAGTCGTTTAATGAATTTAAAAACAGCATTGTTGAAGTTATAAAAAACCCTCCGAATTTACTGGAGGGTTTTTTATTTATATTTTGACAGGAGCTTTACTGAACCGGATTGCCATCCGCATCCAATAAAATGGGATCTCCAAATCCTAAAGATTTCATCCCTTCCAATTGGGTAGCTGCATCCCCCACAACTAGGTAGATCATTTCATCCGGTCGAATCAATTTTTTTGCCAATGCATTGTGATCTTCAACGGACATATTTCGAACCGTTTCTTCCTGGTCTTTGATATAGTCAAATGGAAATCCATAAGTGGCTATATTACTAATCATTCCCCGAAGTGCTCCAAGCGTTTCGAACCGTCTTGCATTAGATTTGATAAGGACATTTTTAGTAAAATCCAAATCGTCTGATGATATAGGATTGCGATAGGCTGTTAATAATTCCTTAAATATATTGACGGATTCTTCAGTAGTATTGGATCGAACTCCGGAGGAAGCAGTGAATTTCCCGGGGAAATTGGAGCCGCTAAACCCTGTCCGGGCACCATAGGTATATCCTTTTTCCTCCCGGAGAACCAAATTGACGTCTCCACTGAAGTTTCCACCTAATTTCATATTCATCACGGTGGCAGGGTAGTAATCCGGATCTGTTCGGGCCAAGCCAAGGTAACCAATTCGAATTTCAGATTGCTTTGCACCGGGGACATCCACGAAATATACCTTCGCTTGATGTTCTGGTTCGGGCAATTCGTATTCAGGAAAGGACACATCCTTAACGACCCACTTTTCTACCATACCTTTAAATGCCTTAACGGTGCCACTACGGGTTACATCTCCCACAATGCTGATGGTGGCCAAGTCAGCCGAGAAGTTACTGTTATAGAAGTTTTTTAAATCATCCAAAACAATTGATTCTACAGATGCAACGGTACCGACAGATGTATTGGCAAGGATATGGTCTCCGTAGATGAGTTTATTATATACATTGGAAGCAATGGAAGAGGGAACAGCGGCACGACGTTTAATAGATTCGGCTGTTTCTCTTTTAATGCGATCAAATTCTGTTTCATCCCAGCGAGGTTCAAAAAAGATTTCTTCTACCAAAGATAGGGTGGCATCAAAATTCCGTTTGAGTGTGGTGACTTCGACGCTAATGGATTGCTTGCCGGTAAACATTCTAATAGAAGAACCCAATGCGTCAATGGCTTCTTCAAGTTCGATGGGCGTTTTGTTGGCAGTCCCTTCCATCATCATATCCGTGATGAGATTTGCTACGCCTATTTTATTTGGATCGTCCAAAAGCATACCGCCTTTAATTCGGATTCCGAAATTGATCAAGGGTAATTCATCGAGTTTGGCGCCGTAGAGGGTAATCCCTTTATTATAATCATGTTTCCATATTTTGGGTAGGTTTAGCCGTGGTTGTGGGCCATCTACCGGTGGAACTGAACGATCAAAAGTTGAAGGAATATTCTCCATATTCATATCGCCAATTCCCGCTTCTTTGACCACATTTTCAACAATTTGTTCTTCCTGAACTGGAAAGAGGACAGACCCGTCAGCCACGAGGTCAACTTTTCCTTTGGGAACAAAGCTGGTCATGACATAATGCTGACCCTTGATATATTTTTCATATACCCGTTTTACATCATTCATATTCACATCCAGGACTTTTTGAAGCTCAGTGGCGATGGCATCGGGTGAACCAAAATATTCGTTATAATAAGCCAGTTGAAATCCTTTGCCTAAAACAGAAGAAATCCCCTGGTAGAATCCCGTTTCATATTTGGCTTTAAGGCGTTTTAGGTCTTCCGCTGTAAAGCCATCACTTTCAAACCGGCCAAATGCTTCGTGGACGGCGGATTCAACATCGGTAAGATTGGTGGTTGGGAAAGCCGTTACAATCACATTAAATGTGCCGGCTATTTCCTGGGTTCCACTATAAGAGAACAAACTGGGTGCCAGTTTCTTTTCTTCTACAATAACTTTATAAAGGGGTGCTTTTTTCCCGTCGCTTAGCAATTGACTTAATAATTCTAGAGCAGACGCATCAACATGGTTTTGATCCACGGTTGGGAATGCCATGGTTAATCGGGGAGAACGGGCGAAATTATCTTCGTGATATACTTTTTTAGTTTCCGATAGTTTCACAAGTAAGGGAGTGGGATTGCCATTATCCGGACCTGGTTTTATTTCGCCAAAATATTTTTGGACCAGTTTTTTAACTTCTGATTTTTTAATGTCCCCGGCAATAACCATGGTTGCATTGTTGGGACCATACCATTTTTCATAGAAATCCCTTACATCTTTTAGGGTTGCATTTTGGAGGTCTTCTAATTCACCGATTGTTGTCCAGTTATAAGGATGATCTGCAGGATACATATTTTTAATCATGACATAATTGGCATGTCCATAGGGGCGGTTATCCACCCGTTGGCGTTTTTCGTTCTGGACCACTTCCTGTTGGTTTTCAAAAGCTGGCTGTGTTACTGTGGATAGGAGCCACCCCATACGGTCAGATTCCATCCATAAAACAGTTTCTAAGGCATTTTTAGGAATTATTTCGTAATAAACAGTTCCATCCTTATTGGTGCCCCCATTGAGTGTTCCCCCAACATTTTGAATTTTTTTGAAAAATTGATCTTGCCCCACATGTTGTGATTCCTGAAAAAGCATGTGCTCAAATAAGTGAGCAAAGCCTGTCCGTCCCGGAATTTCCCGATTGGACCCCACATGATACTGAATAGCGACACCGACAATGGGATCTGATTTATCTTCGTGAAGAATAACAGTTAATCCATTACTCAACGTGTATTTTTCATAATCGATTGTAAAGGGTGTATCAGTTTTTTTAGTACAGCCAGTCATAAAAATAAATGTAAGTAAACTACCGAAAAGTGATTTTTTAAACATGGAATTTTCCTTTTACCAATTTGAATGATTTTGTTACAACAAACAGGGTTTCTATTTGTTCCCTATTTAGATGAAAATTACGATAAATGGTTGTCCTAAATTATGAAAAGTTACTTTATAATTAACTATTCAGATAAATGATGGGTCAAAAAGAGGTGAGTTCCGTAATTTCTTGTAGAATATCTTAAATCTCTACTTCATACGAAAGGCCATCTGATTATAATTAAAAATAAAGTAGAAGCCGGCATCGTTCCTTGCGAAAATATTCAAAAAGCGTTAGAATATTTTACTGAGGAGAATAGCTACCAACTTGATCGAATTTATTCTGCTGAAGATCCATCCATTATCGATATTTCAAACGGACAAGAACATATCCAACTTAGACAATCGACCAATGGGCCATTTCCAAATCTTGAATCCATTATTGATGGGAATTTTGACGGAATTGTTATAGAAACAATTGACTTGAATCCACCTATTAACGTGCCGGACGCAAATTCATCTTTTGAAATAAATAAAATGACGGATGATTCTCCATGGGTTGTGGGACGCGTGGGTATGGAATATCGTAATTTACTACATCATCAAAATGACCGATTTGGTGCTTCCCATATTCGGATTAATGAAGGTAGGGTAACATCAGATTATGTTCACTATCATCAATTGCGATTCCAAATGATATATTGTTACAAGGGCTGGGCGAAAATGGTGTATGAAGATCATGGAGAACCCTTTATCATGAATGGGGGTGATTGTATTCTGCAGGCGCCGGAAATTCGACATCGCGTTTTAGCATGTAAAAAGGGGTTGGAAGTGATTGAAATAAACAGCCCAGGAAAGCACATGACTGCCAGAGACCACGAATTAATACTCCCCACCGGAAAGTTAATCCCTGACCGATTGTTTGGTGGACAAAAGTATGTCCATTACAAGGGGAATACTGGTCATGATGATTTTGGTTTTTTGGATGCGACCAATGGCATGATGTCTGCGAAGACAATTCATCCACAATCGGATGTTATTATAAAGAATGAGTGTCCATTTTTATTTCATTTTATTCTCACCGGTACGTGTGAATTGACATATGATGGAATCCAACCACTTTCAGCAGGAGATTGTTATGTGATTCCTAACAGTGGAGAATTCAATTTGTCCCATTGCTCCGCTGATCTGAAGGTGCTGGAAGTGAGAGAGGAGAATAAACTCACCCCTAACCCCTCTTTTGAAAGAGAGGAAAATAAAAGGGGAGAGTTGTAAATGAAAAAAGGATTACCAGCCTATATTTTGATTTTCCTTTTCTTTGCTTGCGAGGATAAAAAGGCAGAAGAAGTTGACGAACCTAACTTCGATACGCCAGACTGGAGAGACGAAACGCATGGCAAAAAGGCAGATCCCGATTACCATGTTGTATTTCCATCGAATAAAGTTAATCGAATGGACATTGTTATTTCGGAAAAAAACTGGCAAAAGATGGTGGATAACATGACAGATTTATATGGTCCTTTTGGTAGCGGTAATCCAGGCCCGGACGGCCGTTTTGTGGATGAAAATCCGATCTGGGTTCCTTGTGATTTCTTTTTTGATGGCAAACAATGGTATAAAGTAGGCGTCAGGTTTAAAGGAAATTCCACCATTAAGTTTGCATGGCACCGGGGTAAATGGAAAATCCCTCTCAAATTTGATTTTGATGAATATGAGGATGACTATCCCCAAATTGATAACCAGCGCTTTTATGGGTTTAAACAATTATCCATGTCATCCAATGCTATGGATAATTCTCTTTTGCGAGAAAAGGTTGCTGCAGATATTTATAGAGAGTTTGGGATTCCTGCGGCTCATACGGCATTTTATGTTATCTATCTTGACCATGGAGATGGACCTCAGTTCTGGGGGCTTTACACCGCCGTAGAAGTGGTGGATGATACAGTGATTGAAACGCAGTTTATCAATGATAATGGAAATTTATACAAACCGGAGGGAAAGGGAGCTACTTTTGCAAAAGGATCATTTAATCAAATATTTTTCGAAAAGAAAACAAATGAGGATGATTCGGACTGGAAAGACATTATTGCATTATTTGATGCGCTCCACAGCGATAATCGTCAGACGGATCCAGAAAGTTGGCGGGGTGAACTTGAAGCCACATTCAGAACGGATATTTTCCTCAAATGGCTTGCCACCAATACAGCCATTCAGAATTGGGACTCTTACGGTAAAATGCGTCAGAATTATTATTTATATAATGATCCTGCCACAGCATTGCTCACTTGGATTACCTGGGACCATAACGAAGCATTGGACAGGGGAAAGGCCGGGGGTGCCCTGTCTATAAGTTTAGGAGAGGTGAGAGATGATTGGCCTTTGATTCGATTTCTCATGGATGATGCCGTTTATCAAAAGGAATACAAAACCAATTTACAAATGGTAATAGATGGACCTTTTGCAGTTGAAAAAATGATTGATACCTACCGCACTTCTCATGGATTAATTCGTCACTTAATCGACGGAACTAACGACATGAATATTGATCCGGAAATTTCCCCTCAGCGCTTAGATGAAGGATTAAATTATTTAATAAATCATGTCCAGAATCGCCATAATGTGGTGAATATATATTTAGGAAATTAAGTAGATGTGGAGCGATCATCTTGCTTTTTCGCCCCATTTTGGTATTGAAAGATCTTTGGCGGGCTTGTCCGCCTTTGTCGTGGATCGCTCACCATTGAGCAGGGATGCTCAATGCACATTATTTGTTGTAGCGGCACAGGGACTCCCCGCCTGAATGACTGCGTCAGCAGTCGGGCAGGGAACCTCGGATAATTCAAATTAGGTTATAAAAAAAGCCTTCATCTCACGATAAAGGCTACATTTTAAGTAGCGGCGCAGGGACTCGAACCCCGGACACCCGGATTATGATTCCGGTGCTCTAACCAGCTGAGCTACGCCGCCATTTTGCCTTTAAAAAAGCCGCCGAAGTTACAGGAATAAATTATTTTTCTTCAAACTATTTGTGTGTGATTTCCCATATTCACTTTTAAATTCTGCCGCTTTTATAACAATAAAAACGTAATAGTTTACAATCGGTTTATTCAAGGAGAAATAATGTATCATTCAATTGAAGATTTTATGAGTTTTATTGAAGCGAAGAATCATGGTGAAAAAGAATTTCACCAGGCGGTTCATGAGGTGGTTGATTCTCTGTGGGGTTTTCTACAGGACCATCCCGATTATCTCCACGCAAATATTTTAGAAAGAATCACCGAACCGGAACGTGTTTTTATTTTCCGTGTTCCTTGGCGAAATGACCGGGGTGATGTTGAAGTCAATCGTGGATTTCGTGTGGAATTTAATTCGGCGATTGGTCCATATAAAGGTGGCCTCCGGTTTCATCCATCGGTCAACTTGGGCATTTTAAAATTCCTTGGGTTTGAACAAGTATTCAAAAATAGTTTAACCACCCTGCCCATGGGTGGCGGTAAAGGCGGTTCTGATTTTGATCCAAAGGGAAAATCCGATAATGAAGTCATGAGCTTTTGCCAATCATTCATGACAGAATTATGCCATCATATTGGCCCCAACACGGATGTCCCTGCAGGGGATATTGGTGTTGGCGGCCGTGAAATCGGTTACCTTTTTGGCCAATACAAACGTATTCGGAATGAGTTCACCGGCGTATTAACCGGAAAAGGATTGAACTGGGGCGGAAGTTTGATTCGACGAGAAGCCACGGGATACGGATGTGTGTATTTTGCGAATGAAATGCTCAATACAAAAGGTGAATCTTTTGAGGGTAAAACCGTTTCTATTTCCGGTTCCGGAAATGTGGCCCAATTCGCGGCAGAAAAAGTGAATGATTTGGGCGGAAAAGTTGTGACCCTTTCAGATTCAAGCGGTTTCATTCACGATCCAGATGGTATTAATGCAGAAAAATTAGCTTTTGTGATGGAACTGAAAAATGTGAAACGGGGCCGAATCAAAGCATATGCTGATGATTTTGGTGCCACTTTTATGGAGGGTCAACGACCGTGGAGTGTTCCTTGTGATGTGGCACTGCCATGTGCCACTCAAAATGAAATTAGCGGGGACGAAGCCAAGACGTTAGTGAAAAATGGATGTACAACTGTTGCTGAGGGGGCGAATATGCCGACGCTCCCAGCGGCGGTTGAAGTTTTCCAAGAGCATAAAATTTTGTTTGGTCCCGGCAAAGCTGCCAATGCAGGCGGGGTGGCTGTTTCCGGTCTGGAAATGAGTCAAAATGCAATGCGAATTTCTTGGAGCAGAGAAGAAGTAGATCAGAAACTACACGGCATCATGCAAAGTATTCATACCGCATGTGTTTCCCATGGTAAGAATGGTGATTATACAGATTACGTAAAAGGAGCAAATATAGCTGGATTTATTAAAGTGGCTGATGCCATGATGGATCAGGGAGTGGTATAATCATTAAATACCAGTGGATTCTGCCTCATCCATTAATTCTTTGGTCGGATTCAGCGGTTTTATAATAACACCTTCTCCAGTTTGTCCATCTATTGTGACAGTCACTGGATCATTTAAACGAATCCACTTTGTGTATTTTGTGACAGAGTTTACGTGCTGATCTCGAAGCCACTTCATATCTAATACATCCTTCTTTTTCTTATGATCAATGGTAAAATAACCAATTCTCATACTGGTCACATTCTGAAAAAAATGACTGCCGAAAGATGGATCTACGGGAAAATCCTTCATCCCCACTTCAATGATCACTTTGGCTTGAGATATTTGATCCCAATTCACGGGGACACCTAACCAGGGATCTGCGGAACCCCATCGTCCTGGGCCAATCAGAATAAATTTTTCTCCTGTGGGCATAATTTTATTTATGTGTTCGATATCTTGGGCGATGGTTTGTGTATGGGCGGAGTCAAACGTATCAGGATCCACAATGACAATATTACGAAGGTTTTGAATGACACCATTGCCCAATGCCACAGCGCTGGAACATATGATATCCTTTTTATCTATAGTGTCAATTTCCTGAACCCGGTCCAAACCACCAATCACCATGGGCTTAATCTGCAATAAACAGAATTCATTCTCTTTCGTGTTGTCGTTGTGAAGATTGATGGCAAATTCAATTTCAACTGGACAGCCAAGGGCATTTTCTCCTAAGGCCAATATATCGGTAAGCAGATCTGTTACGGGTGCTGTATTCCATTTGAGTATGGATGGAAAAGTAATAACACGGGTACCTGGAAGTCGGAGGGAATCCCGAACAATATTATCTGTTTCTGAAACAACGCTGCCGGCCCATTTTAATTCACCATCTTTTTCCGCCAAGTCCAAAGGGTATGCGGTTGTATTTTCATCTTCCCCGTGTTCCAGCAAAGCCTTTCCCTTCGTGAGATCCAATGCATAAAATTGATTTTGTGAATTGGTGATGGTGGATTTCACAGAATAATATTGGGGTATAATACCAGGGTATTTTGGCGAGAACCGGAGAGATTTCTCTCCTTCTGCAATGGCTCTACCAAGACCCAGCGCAAGAAATGCAACACCTTCTTCCCGCTTCATATAGGAAATTGGATAATAATTAAAACTTTGTGCTGAACCACTGGCAGTGGGGTAAAATCTGTTTTCATGCTGCTTCCCAATTAATTCCATTATGATGACCGCCATTTTTTCTTCTTCATGGCGATGGACGGAATTTTCGATTAATGATTTGGGCTCTTTAAAATAGGTTGAAGCATAGACCAGTTTGATGGCTTTGGTCAGTTGATCAAGCCGTTGTTTTTTAGATTTTTCAGAATTTGGAAGCATATAGGTGGAATACATCCCAGCCAGGGGCTGGTACTGGGAATCTTCTAACAGACTTGAAGATCGAACAGCAATTGGAAATTTGACATCAGACAAATATCGAGAAAGGGTTGATGTCAATTTCTTTGATAGGGATGTCTTTAGGAATGCCTTTGTAATAGATTTATCAGATTTCTTTTTAGAAAATGCAATTTTCCATAATTTATTATCATTCATAAAGGAATCAAACTCATCAGTCCCAATAACCGCTACTTTTGGAATTCGAATTTTAATATTTGGATAGGATTTCTTGAATGTATTATCAGCCAGCATGTTGTTCATAAATGCAAGGCCTCGTGCTTTTCCACCTAAGGAACCACTTGCCAAACGGACAAAATTGAGTGATTCATATTTTGACGCCGCAGAATATTGGACAATTCGCCCATCAAGATGAGCTTGAATTCTTAGATCAATTCGTTCGATGATATATGTACGCAGTTCTTCTAATGTATCGAAATCATTAATTTTTATGGGACGAATATCTGAAGCAAGGGAAAATTCTCCCCGGACAGCCAACCAGTTTGAGAAGTGATTTTTTGAAGCATGGAATTCCAATGATTTTTCATGAATTTTCAACAAAGATTTTCGCAATTCAGGTAAATCATTGGCACGGGTAATTTCATTACCTCTGGAATCCCTGAATACAAAATCGCCGAAACCAAAATTGCTAACGATAAAATCATCCAAATCCTTCAGGAGTGTCTCAGACTCTTTGCCGATAAAAGTACAATTTACTTTTTTGGCATCTTTATAATGATTCGGGTTTGTGGATTGGAGTAATACAGGTATGTTAAAATCTTTTTGACGGATGTATTCCACCAATTTCACACCGGCATTTTTATCCAATTTATTATTTTTTGGAAACCGTACATCTGATATAATTCCCAGAATATTTTGTTGATATTTATCATAATAATGGATGGCATCTTCATAATTAGACACCAGGATAATCTTTGGCCGGGCACGGAATAGCAATAACCGATCGGTATCAGACAAACTTTTATTAATCAGATCCCGGGCATGTTTTAAAGCGATTCGATAAATAAGCGGCATGAGGGTTGAATAGTATCTCGGATTGTCTTCCACCACCAGGATACATCGAATATCTGCAATTTTATAATCCCGTTTAATATTTCTTTTGTCTTCATAATATTTGATAATTGCAGGAAACACATTGGCATTCCCGGACCAAATAAAGATTTTGTCTATCGATTTTTCGATACCAATTTCTGGAAGCTGTTTTATTTCTGAGGGGTCAAAAGCGAGAAGGATAACCGGTTTTTTTGGATAGAGGTCCTTGACTCTTTCGCCAAAAGTAACCGGATCCATATCTGCAATTCGCATCATAACAATGACCATATCATATTTTCGATGGGATAGCATATCCATCGCTTCACTGGCGCTCTTAGCATGCCAGACACGGGGAGCATAACTCAGATTCATCCCGATGTATTCATAAAGAATTTGTTGGGTTAGGCGGCCATCTTCTTCCAAAATGAACGCATCGTAAGGGCTTGCGACCAACAGGATTTCATGGACGCGATGCAGCATCAAATCTTGAAAATTAAGGGTGGATTTTGATTTTGAAGCCATTGTGTACTTGGATGAAAATACTGCCACTCAACGATCGATATAAATAGAATTTTATGTAGATTCAACCGATGAATTATTTACAATCTGCCGGTAATATAATGATGAAATTGGTATTCCCCAATTTTTGTCTATCCTGCAATAAGGATATAGATCGTGCCATTCTATGTAATCCGTGTTTGGATAGGTTGGAAAAAACTACCCATCAAAATCGAATCAATGATATTCATTTTTCTAAATATATTGACGAAGCATATGTATGCTGGTGGTATAATAATATTTTACAGGAAGTCATTCATAAAATGAAATATTCGGATCGTGCTCGAATCGGATTAGAAATGGGATATTTAGCTGCCGATAATTTTGAAGCGTCCGTGTACAAAAAATTAGATTATATAACAGCAGTCCCACTGCATCATATCAAAAAAAGAGAACGGGGATACAACCAGGCAATTTGGATAGCAAAGGGATTTGCAAAGGAAGTGGGTATTCCTATGGATCCTAAGATCATAAAAAGAAAAACACACACGGTTTCACAAACAACACTTGATCGGGAAGAACGACTTCAAAATATGGAAAATGCTTTTGTAACTTCCCGCCCCTTGAAAGGATTGAAAATCGGAATTATTGATGATGTTTTAACTACGGGTGCAACCATGTCTGCCTGTGCAAAAGCGCTTAAAAATAATGGTGCCGTACATGTGACAGCCCTTACCTTAGCAACGCCGATCATTAACCAATAGAAAAACCTCGTGATAAAATCTCTCAAAACATTTGACTTAAAAGATAAACGTGTCCTCATACGGGTGGATTTTAATGTACCGATAGAAAATGATCGTGTTGTTGATGATTTCCGAATTAAGGCGACAATTCCAACAATTCAGTATTGTCTAAAAGCAGGTGCCAATATTGTTTTGATGTCTCATTTAGGTCGCCCCAATGGTCAAGTCGATTCTGAATTAAGTCTTATTCCCACGGGAGAAACATTGGCAGATTTATTGGAAATGCCTATCAAGTTTTCTGGCGATTGTATATCAGAAGATGCTCACGATGTTTCTCTCGGGCTCCGTGGCGGAGAAATTCACTTAATAGAGAATTTGCGATTTCATTCAGAAGAAACAAATAATGACTCAATTTTTAGTGCCCAATTGGCAAAACATGGTCAAGTATATATTAATGATGCTTTTGGTACTGCCCATCGTGCCCATGCATCGAATGTAGGTGTCACCAAACATTTTTCACACAAAGGTATGGGATTTCTGATTGAAAAAGAATTACAGTATCTATCGGAAGCAATGATTAAACCGGATAGACCATTAACGGTGATTTTGGGTGGTGCAAAAATTGATACCAAATTAAATTTGATTAGGCATTTCGCAGGAATGGCTGATTATATTCTTATTGGCGGCGGAATGGCATTCACTTTTTTGCAGGCACAAGGCAAGGATATTGGTAATTCATTGGTTGATCGATCTATGCTTGCTACAGCAAAAGCTATTATGTCAAGAGCACGTGGAAAAACCAAATTGATATTCCCAACAGATTTCGTATGTGCCGCATCCATGGATAATAGTCAACAGGCAGAAATTTATAAAGTGGGAGAAATTCCAGATAAATTAATGGGGTTGGACATTGGACCAGAAACAATCAGCAATTTTTCGGAAATAATTCTAAAATCAAAAACGATTATATGGAATGGTCCCATGGGCGTATTTGAAGTGGATGGGTTTCATCAAGGAACACAAAAAATTGCTGAAAGAATGGCGGATGTTACCATCAATGAAACAATAACCATTATCGGCGGCGGGGAGTCAGCTGCAGCCGTTAATAAATTTGGATTGATGGATAAAGTAAGTCACGTTTCTACTGGCGGTGGTGCATCATTAGAACTGTTATCGGGGAATTCGTTACCCGCCATTTATTCATTGGAGTTATAGGATGAAAATCAAACCAATTGTTGCTGGAAACTGGAAGATGCATAAATCACTTTCCGAGGGGGTTTCTTTCGTCGGTAAAATCCGAAATCGAATATTGGATAAGGAAAAAGTGAAGGTTATATTCTGCCCGCCTTTTAACTCGCTCTTTTCCATAGTTGATGCATTGGATGGCACATCTTTAAGTGTGGGGGCCCAAAATGCCCATCACGAATCCCAGGGTGCATTCACGGGAGAAATCTCTGTTGAAATGTTGAAATCCATGGGGGTTCAGTATGTGATTATTGGTCATTCTGAACGTCGCCATATTTTTGGCGAAACGGATGGATGGATTAATCAAAAGATTCATGCAGTGTTAAATGGGGAACTCATACCTATTTTTTGCATTGGTGAAACATTAGAAGATCGGCAGATGAGTCGAACGAATGAAATACTTCACCACCAAATAAAGTTGGGCTTAGAAGGAGTCGAATCCATCGATGCGGAAAGATTGATTATTGCCTATGAACCCGTATGGGCTATTGGTACAGGAGAAACTGCATCCAAGGATCAGGTAGAAGAGGCACATGGATATGTGAAAACAATACTGGATGATGAGTTTGGTCATAGCTCCGGTGAAGTACCCATCCTCTACGGTGGATCCGTGAATGAAAACAATGCTTCGGAACTGATTCAAACGGAGGGTGTGGATGGATTTCTCATTGGCGGTGCGAGTTTAAAAGAGGATAGTTTTTGTAGCATAATAGCGCAAGTAACAAATTATTATAAAGGATAAATCGTGTTAGGATTCTTAATTACAATTCATGCAATTGTCAGTTTATTACTGATAACAGTCGTATTAATGCAAGCCAGTCAGGGCGGCGGATTAGCCGGATCGATTGGCGGACAGACAACCAATGCCATTTTTGGCGGACGTGGCGCTGCAACTGCATTGAGCAAAATAACAACATATCTTGCTGTTTCTTTCATGGGATTAGCACTGCTTATTAGTCTAATGGGTTCACCAGATACTTCTGGTGGAAGTTCGGTTATTGAACAAGCTCAGGAAGAACGAACATTAGCCCCAGCATCAGAGGTGTTGAATTTGCCCACGGCACCGGTAAAGGATATTAATAAAAATTAATGAAAAAACTGGCCGAAGTGGTGGAATTGGTAGACACGCATGCTTGAGGGGCATGTGAGGGAAACCTTGTGCCGGTTCGAGTCCGGCCTTCGGCACACAATTAATTAAAATGAGGAAATAAAACATAATGTTGAAAAGAATATCGATTATTTTATTATTGGCGAGTATTACATTGGCTCAATCCCCAGTTGATTTGTTTAATTCAGCCATTGCCAGTTTAGAGGCGGGAGAGGTTACAGAAGCGGAAAATGGTTTTAATGCCGCGTTGGAAGCGGATCCCACATTTGCACCTGCTTATGCAGGCCTTTCCAAGGTTGCTATTCGTAATGGTGACTTAAAAAAAGCGGGTGACCTATTAAAAGAAGCCATTTCTGCCGATGAGGAAAACAAAGAATTTCGCGCCGAATTTGATCGATTAAGCGAACTCAATACCCTCATGAGTAAAGGGAACAAATCGATGAAAAATGGTGAAGCAGATAATGCGTTTGAATCATTTCGAATTGCCCATGAAAAGTTCCCAAATTATCCAGAATCAGTATTAAATATGGGATTAGTTCATTTTCGCAAAAAGGAATACTTAGTTGCCGTAGATTATTTTCATGAAACATTGGGCCTGAATTCTGAACATAAAACAGCATTAACCGCCATTAAAAATGTAGCAAAAAATTATTTTAATACTGGGAATCAATCCTATAAAAGGGGGGATCTTGACGGTGCACTTAGTTCTTACAGAAAAGTCTTAGACATTGATGAAACATTTTATCAATCATACTACCAAATTGGCGTCATTCTATCAAAAATGGGAGACAAAGATGCTGCAGTGGCATCTTATGAAAAAGCTTTAGGCGTCAATCCACAATTTTATAAAGGGTATTTTGCTTTAGGATTAGCCAAAAAATCAATGGGGGATACGGATGGAGCAATTGGTGCTTTAGAATCAGCAGTGGATATTCATCCCGGTTATGATAAAGCTTACGGTGCCATGGGTGATATATATATCAATACCAAAAATTTTGAAAAAGCCAAACAAGTGTTGAATATGGCGATTACAGTAAATCCAAATTATGCGAGAGGATATGCAAGCTTTGGAATCCTTTCTACTGAGGAACAAAACTGGGAACAGGCCATTGCTCATTTAACAATGGCTACCACATTAAATGGCCGTGATGCCATGAGTTTCTTTCGTTTGGCCGGTGCGTATAATGCAACCGGGGATTGTGACGGTGCAAAAGATGCGGCCCGGAATTGTACGGCAATAAAAAGTCGATTTGGTGGTGGATGGTTCGAATTGGGAATTGCCGAGTGGTGTGGTGGCAAAGGCAATAAAACGGGTGCAATAAATGCATTCGAAAAAGCAAGAAATGATCGTGCCTGGAGAAAAATGGCTGAATATGAAATGGATAAAGTCAAAAACCCCCAGAAATACGAAAAATAAAATTCTGTTACTTTAAATTATAAACTATGATTAAAGCAATTATATTTGATTTAGATAATACACTGCTTGATTTTGTCAAGATGAAACAGTTTTCTGTCAAAGCCGCAATTACGGCCATGAATGAAGCTGGGCTGGAGGTTGATGAAAAAAAAGCCTATGAGGATATTTTTGATTTATATATGGAAAGAGGTTGGGAGAACCAACAGGTATTTGACGATTATTTAAATCAAACTGTTGGTGAGGTCAGTAACAAGATCCTGGCAGCGGGTATTGTATCCTACCGTCGTGCCAGAGAGGCCACATTATTAGTGTATCCCAATGTGAATAAAACATTGATTCAATTGATCAAAATGGGCATTAATCTGGCGGTAGTCTCCGATGCCCCAAGCCGTGAAGCCTGGATGCGTTTATATTACCTGAATTTGCACCATGTATTTGACCCGGTCTTGACTTTTGATGATACTGGAGTACGTAAGCCTTCCCCTAAACCTTTTCAAATGGCATTGGATTACTTAAAAATTAAGCCGAATGAAGCAATCATGATTGGGGACTGGCCTGAACGAGATGTGGTTGGGGCGAAAGAAATAGGTATGAAAACAATTTTTGCCCGCTATGGCGATACCTTCGGAACTGTAGACTCCGGTGCGGATTGGGATGTGAATAATGTATATGAAGTCGTCAATATTATCAAGGGATTGAACCACGTCTAAATCCTTCATTGGAACGGATATCGTTTCAGTAAAACGAATTTCCCGATTGCTGGAAAAACACGGCGATCGATTTAAACAAAAATCTTTTTCTCCAAAAGAAATCATTTATTGTGATGGGAAGTCCAATCCATCCATTCATTATGCGGGACGATTCGCCGCCAAAGAAGCGGTTAAAAAATGTTTTTATTCCTCCGAATTAACGAATCAAATCGGCTTCAGTGATATTGAAATTTTACCCAAAGATAATGGCGCACCGGTCGTGTCGTCTATTTTAAATTATAAATATGATCAATTAATAGTTAGTATTTCTCATGAATCGGAATATGCCGTTGCCATGGCAATGCTGGTGGTGTAAATGCGTGTACTTACTGGAAAACAAGCAAAACAATTAGACCGATTAGCTATGGAAAATCATGGCATTTCCGGAGAAATCCTCATGGGGAATGGAGGCCAAAAACTGGCGGAATTTATTCGTTCTAATTTGATGGATATCCACAATCCAAACATTGGAATTGTCTGCGGCAAAGGGAATAATGGGGGGGATGGATTCGCCGCCGGCCATATCCTCAATAAATGGGGATTTAGAATAACAATTTATTCATTGGTGCATCACGATGAAATAACAGGCGATGCTAAAATATTTTCGGATCAATGCGAAAAAAATGGACTCTCAATTATATATAATACTGATATTCCCAACTCAAAACCTGATTTTGACTTGATGGTTGATGCAGTGCTGGGAACTGGTTTTTCTGGGATTATCAGGGATAATACGGTTCCGTGGATTCAATGGATGAATGACTGCAAACAAACAATTTCTGCTGACATACCTTCCGGTGTAAATGCTGCGACCGGTAC
>CATMGX010000002.1:0-48594 GCA_950067765.1 uncultured Fidelibacterota bacterium | reverse complement strand
AACATCACTTACCATATTATTTTCTCGGGAACTAAACACCATTTAACACATACCTCATAGCAATTTATGTGTTGGAAGGTCACTTGAATCCAAAATGAAAAAGTATAAATCCATATTATTTCTGCTTTTGTGTTTTCCATGCATTGGCCAGAATTGGTTTCAATCCCAGTTGATAGATCGCCAATTTAATAAAGCTGTAGAACAATATAACGAAGGCAGATTTGCCACGAGTGAATCGATCTTGATAAAAATATTGGACGGAGAATCCGGTATCTATAAGGAATCATCTCTCCTATTACTCATCAAATCCCAAATGGGTTTGAATCGGGTTGAATCTGCTAAGGAGACATCTCGATTATTTTTTACGCAATTCCCAGAAAGTCCGTACATGAAAAATGTCATGGAAAGCTTGGGTGATTTATTTGTGAATGAAGGGAATTATCCATCTGCATATCGGATGTACCACCGGGCGAAAAAACTTTCAATTGATGCTAACTTCAGCAATAAAATTGATTCAAAGATACTGCGATTAATTCAAATACAATTACCCACACTTCTTTTAGATGAATTACTCACCCTTGAAGTTGATCCAGAAATCAGAAATATTCACCTCGTGGCTAAAGCCAATGCCCAAATTTCAAAGGGTCATCCTGATGATGCAGCACTTACCCTGAACCAAGTGAATATGGGTCAGTTACAGGATACGTATTTCCCTATTTATGAAATCCTTTTGCGTGCATCTTATGCACCCCCTAGTCCCCTAACTATGGTTGGCATTATACTCCCTTTGTCAGGGGATCAATCGGAAATGGGTCAAGCATTTTTATCCGGGTTCTACGATGGAGAAAACCCAAATGGAAAAACAAACCAAAGATTGTCAATCCTCGTAGAAGATAATCGTAGTAATACGCTTGAATCGATAAAAATTGCTAAAAAACTGGCACAGCATGATGAATTATTGGCCCTTATTTGCCCGTTAGATCATCAGACCTCTTTAGTTGTCGCCAGTGCCTTGACATCAGCTGATATTCCTGTTATCCTCACGACCATTCAGCAAAATGATCTAAGTGAAATAAACCCTGCCATTTTTCAAATTAATGCCACTATTTCTATGCAGGGAAAGGCCGCAGCTCATTATGCCATGAATATTTTGAAACTGGATAGTTTGGCAATCATTGCACCAGCGGATTCCTACGGTGAAATCCAAACGGATGCCTTTATAAAGGAAGTGGATCGACTTGGCGGAACGGTGGTAGCAACGGAATGGTACTCGGGACAACCAAAAAACCTTAAAAGACAATTCAAAAATTTAAGACGCATTGCCTTCAGTCTTTTGCCCAAAGAGGAATCGTTTGATAAAGCATTGGGAATGGAGATTGACAGTCTGGATGCCCTTTTTGACATTTCTGCAGAGGACTTTTTTGACTTACCCAAAACAAAACAAAAAAGAATGTCTTCTTCAGATTCCACAAAAATAGTGTTGAATACCATACAGGGTATTTACCTTCCGATTCATAAAGATGATTTAGAATATATCGGACCGCAATTACCAATGTATAATTTTAATGCAAAAATAATTGGAAATGAAAATTGGCAGAATCAAAAGATTTTACAAAAAGATAATATTGGACCTTATTTAAAAGATTTGTCCATCATTACCACTTTTTATGCATCACCATTTGATTCAACAGGATTCGACGGCGAATTAAGAATTGCATATTATCGTGGATACAACACAGCGAATATGCTTACACAGTTGCACCTTGAATCTCAGTCCCGCAAATCGATGAGTCAATCATTAAAGTCTGTCGATTTATATTCGGGTCAAGGGTATAACTATTCTCCGGACCCATCAAATCCCCATGTGAATGCTGCATTCCAAATATTGGAGTTTAACGGCAATGATTTGATTCCGCAGGGTGTGTTTTATGGCGACTCTCTTCGTTTGGTGCCATTGCAATATCCATAAGGAAAATTTTGAATTATAAAGATTATTCCGATTGGTTCGGCATGGAGGGGTTTTGCGCTGTTTTGACTCAAAAACATGAACATGATTCTATAACGGATAACCGAAAAGCTATTGTGAAATCATTAAATTTTGATCCAAATAAATTGGCTTATCCTAAACAGGTTCATTCATCAAAGGTTATATTGGTAAACAAACCGGCAATGATTGAGGAAACGGATGGTGTCATATCCATTAATAAAGAGATTGTTCTAAGCATTCAGGTTGCGGATTGCGTTCCATTATTTTTAGGAAACAAGGTATCTGGGCATTTTGGGCTAGTACATTCGGGGTGGCGTGGTACTGCAACTAATATTTCAAGACGAGCCGTTGAACGAATGAAAGAGGTAGGCAGTAATGTTGACAATATCAGAGCCATGATTGGGCCAGCCATTAATCAATGTTGTTTTGTAGTTGGTCCGGAAGTCAGTGGCCAATTTGATAATTCTTTTTCAATTGCAGGAGAGGGTGACCGCCAGATGCTGGATTTGAAAAGTGTCATAAAACATCAACTCATTGATTCAGGTGTAAAATCTGAAAATATAATTATTGACGATGACTGCACCTGTTGTCGAGAGGATTTATATTATTCTTATCGGCGTGATGGGAAAAAATCTGGTCGAATGATTGCAATTGCGGGCTGGCGATAGCTTTTCTTTTTATTCTATATTCTTCCTGATAAATTGCGCAACAATTTTCTACCCATATGACTCTATTTGACGCAATAATACTCGGAATAATTCAGGGCATTACTGAATTTTTACCTATCAGCAGTTCCGGACATTTGGTCCTCGGACAGGCGCTTTTGGGCGTCAATTCACCAGGAAATGTTGTTGAAGTGGTGACCCATTTGGGCACGCTTCTGAGTGTTATATGGGTTTTTTGGAAAGATCTTTCATCCATCCTTATTTCATTTCAAAATCAAGATACACAAAAATATATTTTATTTTTGATTATGGGAACATTACCAGCAGTCATTATTGGATTGGCAGCTAGGGATATGATCACAGATTTATTCGATTCAATACCCATGGTTGCTGGTTCATTAATTTTCACAGGAATTATTTTATTGTTGACTCAAAAATTAAACAGAAATAATAAGCAATTAAATTTGAAAAAAGTCCTTTTGATAGGACTGACTCAAGCCTTTGCTATGATGCCGGGAATATCCAGGTCTGGGATGACCATCAGTACTGGACTTGCATTAGGTCTATCGGGAAAAGATGCAGCCAAATTTTCATTTTTGCTGGCTATTCCAGTCATTGCTGGTGCAGGGTTACTTACTGCGTTGGATACTCAGCAGGGAAGCATTTCGATTCCGAGGCTTCAATTATTACTGGCATTCTTCAGTGCATTTATCGTTGGTACTATTTCCTTAAAATGGTTGTTAGGATTATTAGAAAGTGGAAAGTTTCACCGATTTGGATACTATTGTATAATGGTTGGACTCATCACTTACTTAGCAATATAAAATGGCACGATTTAAAATCAACACAATCCCCATCAATGATGCAATCCAATCTTTGGAAAAGGGAAAAATTAATCCAGTATACTATTTGATGGGAGAGGATCAATTTCTTCAACAATTATTTGCAGAAAAACTCAGCAAAAAATTATTCAATGGAGAATCGATTCATAAAACAGTATTGATACCTGATGAAATGAGTTCAAAAGATATTTTAGATTATTTAACTGCACCCGATTTATTTAGTTCAAAAAAATTATTTTTACTACGGAACCCCAATGCGCTTAAAGGGAAAGCAAGAGACGAATTCTTAGATTACATACATCATCCTTTAGAAGGCCATACCCTTATCATGATGCAAGACGAGTATGGGGCCAAAAACAAATTTTTAGAATCATTAGTCAAAGGAATCAGTCCAATTTCCTGTTCCACACCTTTTGAGCGTGAAATGATTCAATGGGCCCATATGTTCTTTAAAGAAAATGATATTCAAAATGTATCGCCGGATATTATCAAAACACTCATAGATATAGCAGGAGATTCACTCAATCATTTGAAAAACGAAATTGATAAAATAGCCATTTCTGCAGATGGTGAAATAAATCAAGATGATATAAAACAATTTTCAGGGTGGAAAAGAAAATTTCGACAATATGAATTCTTCAATTATTTAGGCCAAAGAAAGCTCAAGAAATCCATGGAACTTGGTCGCGCATTGGTTTCACAGGATATATCGATGATTAGTTTATTATACCCTTTAACCGAGTTTTTTCAGGAATTATTATTTCACAAAATTTCCCGTGGAACAAATAGGGTAAAAATGGGTTACACTCGATTATCACCCAGTGTGAATAAACAATTAGGCAATTATGCAAACCAGTATACCAGTAAAGAAATCACCCTTGCGCTCAAGCGATTGGCGCATATTGATAAACAATTAAAATCCTCCCGTATTAAAGATGAATCAGCTATCACCGAATTTGTCTACGCCACCGTTTATAATGGATAATCAATTTAGTTATACAGATGAGGAATTGATTGCCCGTTTTCAAGAGGGGGATGAGCAGGCATATACCGAATTGGTTAACCGGTATCGGGGTAAACTCATGACTTTTGTGTACAGATTTGTGAATGATATGGAACAAGCGGAAGATATTATTCAAGACACAATGTTAAAACTGTACACGCACAAACATTATTATCGCAATATCGCAAAATTCTCCACATGGATTTATACCATCGCTGGAAATTTAGCTAAAACGGAATTGAGAAAGAGAAAACACCACAAAGTAACCAATATAAGTCAAATGGGCCCGGAAGACCGAGATTACGAACTACCTTCTGTAGCACCGGAGACGGATGAAGTCGTCCAAAGTGAATATATTGAAAAGAAAATCCAAGCCGCTATTCAAAATTTACCTCTACATTTTAGGACAGTTACCATTTTGAGAGATATTCAGGAACTTTCTTATGAAGAGATTAGTAAAATAGTTGAAGTTCCACTTGGAACAGTTAAATCCCGAATTAACCGGGCCAGATTACAGTTGCAAAAAGAATTAAAAGATTTAAAATAGGAGAATAGAATTTGATGGATCGCTACCAATTTGAAGATGCCATTTCAGCATATTTAGACAATGAATTGCCCCTTTCCGAAAGGAAGGCCTTTGAGGAATTTATGAATACAAATTCCTATGCCAAAAATCTTGTTGATTCCATCCGCACGAATATGACATCATTTAAAACATTATCACCAATTAAAGCTTCAGATGGTTTTATGCCGAACCTTCATAAAAAGATCGAATTTGAAAAAAATAGACCATCGAAAAAAATCGTGAATCGACCTTCAAAAACTTTATTTGGATTTACACCATTATATGCGGGAATTATGATGATCCTAGTTGTATCGTTTATCACAGTCGGTGTAAACCTTTGGCCAGAATCCAATTCACCAGTTAATACACTTCCTGCCTATACAGGAAATATATCCAGTTCACCAAACCCCGCTCCCCGTAATCAATCTATTGGTACGAATCAGGATGCTATTCTGGCCGCTTCAGAATCAGATTCAGCTGATACTACCATCCAAAAAAAGAAAAATTTCAAGTTGGGTAATCAAGTGAAATTCGTAAAAGATCAGCGATAAATTTCGTTTAAAATTATTTTTAAAATAATCCCTGTAGTTGGTGTATTTCAACGCAGGGATTTTTATTTTGTGGTATGACATTTTACCGACAAATCGCCGTCATTGTTCTCTTTTTCATAATTTTGTTTCTATTTACCTACCCAATGCAGGAAGGATTAATCCTTTGGTTTTTAAAAGGCATTGCAATAGGGGGCCTTTTGGTTACGTTCATTTCATTCGCATTTCCACAATTTTTCAAAAAGGACAATATTGTGGATCATAATTCTAAATCACCCCAAAGTAATATAAAGGACCCAACCTTCTCGTCTGCGGTTAAATCCCATTATAATCGATTGTTGTTGCAGGTACTCAATTTAGTCAAAATTGTGAATCCGGATTTTTCGGCAGCCATATATATGATAGATATCGAAAATGATGGATTTACGTGTCAGGAAAAAACACTTTCGGATTTTTCTGATTTTATTGAAAATAAAAATGAAATTATTTCTGCTATAGTAAAAACAAGCAATCCTTCAATTTTCAAGAAAACAAAAAAAAATGAAGGCTGGGAGAATATTCTTGGAACCAAGACCTGGCGGGGTAGCGAATCCTTACTTGGTTTCCCCATTTTATATTCTGGTAATGTAGTGGGCTTTTTACTGGTTTATATGGATCATTTTTCGTCGATTCAAAATCGTGATCAAGATATCATTGAAAAACTCAGTCAGTTTATATCCCACGGCATGGAAGATTTAGAGCAAATGGAATCGCTCATGGTCGATAATTATTTTAATACCAGAATTGCAAATTTATTTGATCAATTAGAAGTGAAATCGGACGAATCAGAATTATTTCAATCTATACGGGGATTATGCCGTGCCTTTTTCCAATATGATAAATTGACGATCGTATTCTCTGCAGGGGACAAGAATAAAGGAATGATTAAACTGGTCGATGGTCTTCATGATGATATTGATGAAGGAGAAGAATTCCATATCCAAAATACGCTACATGGATTGGTAATCCAGGATGGAAAAACCATTTGTTCAAATGCATGGTTTGAGGATTTTCCTGAGATGAATCGGTTTAAACCGGGAGACAATCGAGACTTTAATTTTATGTCCGTTCTCAGTGTTCCACTTAAATCCAACGATGAAACCATAGGCGCCATAACGATGGAGCGATTAAAATCGAGAATTTATTTAGATTCGGATGTACGGTTACTTGAACTATTGTGCGGTACAGTAAGCTCAATCCTCAATTGGCAGCAAGAGTATAAAAAAGTCCATCTTACTTCGATTCATGATGGGTTAACAGGGTTGTTAAACCATAAGGCATTCTTAGATCGGTTCGAAGAGGAAATAAGTCGTGCTGGCCGATTTAACCAAATGTTGGGATTGGTCGTGTTGGATTTAGATAAATTTAAATTGGTAAATGATAATTACGGACATTTGTATGGTGATTATGTCCTGCGGGAAGTGGCTCAAGTCATTACTGAAAATGTGCGTGTTATTGATATAGTGGGAAGATACGGCGGAGAAGAATTTGCTGTTTTACTCGTTAATACGGACATTAAAGCATGTTTACCTCTTGCACAAAGAATTGTAAAATCCATTGCTGGAAAAACGTTTTTAGAGGGTGGTATAGCCGTCAAAATAACCATTAGCGCTGGAATGGCAGGTTTTCCCCATCATGCAGAAAAAGTACGCAGTTTGATCGCTAAAGCTGACAAGGCTATGTATGATACAAAAGCGCAGGGTGGGAATGATGTTACTATTGCTCTGGAAATGTAAAAACCGCATTCATTTTCGGAACATTTGAGCTTGTTTAATGTTTAGATTCTCGAGAACAAAACCGTATGAAAATATTTAAGTTAAATATCATTCTCTTATTTCTACTAATATTCTTTGGGTGTGGGACAACAGTACCTAAAATATCGAACTTCCAAGACCAGGTAAAGATAGAATCAGCAGTAGAAAAAGCTCCCAACCCGGAGGGACTGCGTCACTTTATGGATGGCCAAATGATGATGAATCAAGGTGATTTTGCCATGGCTATTTTAGAGTTTCAACAGTCTCTTGAATTGGATCCTGGTGTCGGGGCCATCCATACATCCATTGCGGAATCATATTGGAATTTGGGGAAACCGGATATGGCTGAAAAACATCTTAATATTGCGATTGGTTTAGATCCATCCGATGAACAGGCACTTCAGATGTTGGCAGATCAATATATTCTGCAGAAAAAATATGAGGCTGCTCAACAACCATTCACTCAATTGAATAAACTAAAACCGGATGATGTAAAATATATCATCGCTCTGGCTGAACTTGAAAAAGTAAAACGAAACTTTTCTGGGGCAGGCAAACTTTATTTGGAAGCGTTTGAATTGGAACCTTCACGGTTGGATTTATTGGAAACCAGCGGTCGATTGGCTCTCCAAAACAAAGATTTTATTCAGGCACAATCCGTTTTCAAGCGTTTAACTTTCTTGGATCCAGATCAACCCAAGTATATGGGTATGTATATTGATTTAATAATGAATTCAAAAAACTATCAAGAAGGAATTGATGTATTAAAATCAATGAATGTTGAATATGGAGAATCTCCCGATCGCATGGCACAAATGGGGTTATTAATGTATCGCGCGGGTCAAAAAGAAGAAGCATTGAGTCTACTTGAAACGGCTATTGAAGCTACCCCTGAAAATCCAAACTATTATTTTCCACTATTTGATTTATACATGGATGAAAATAATCTTGAAAATGCCTCAAAAGTGGCGGATAAACTGGTGTCTAATTTTCCGGAAGATTGGCGGGGGTATTATAGTCGATCATTGGTGTATTTGGAAGATAAGAAGCCTGAGCATGTCATTTCGATTCTTGAACCAGTTTCGGATACATTTAATAAAATTTATTCAATTCAGTATTTGCTGGGACTGAGCCATAACCAGTTAAAACAATTCGATGATGCACGAAGTTATTTTTCAAGAGCACTTACCATTCGACCGGACTCGCCCAATGTGCTTCATTCCATGGCTATCCTTTATGATGAAGTGAAGGAGTGGGAAAAATCAGATGAAATTTATCTTCGTCTCATAAACACGGACAGTACGGATGCTCAAGCATTTAATAATTATGCATATAGTCTTGTGGAAAGAAATCACGAATTAAAAAGGGCGCTCACCCTGGCTAAAAAAGCAATCACTTTGGAGCCTGAGAACGCATCTTATCTGGATACGATTGGATGGATATATTTCAAATTAGATAACCATGAAAAAGCACGTGAGTATATTGAATCATCAGTAAAGATCAATGGAGATAATGCGATTGTTCTTGAGCATCTCGGAGATGTCCTCATGAAAATTCAAAAAACAGAAGATGCATTTGATTATTATAAGCGTGCCCTTAGTTTGGATAAAGATAACGCCCGGTTAATAAATAAGGTTTCTCCTGAATAAATTCCATTTCATTTTGTTCACACTTATCATGGGATGCACACAAGGACCCATTATAGGTCCGGGTGAGACTATAGACCAAGGGATGGTTTTCCCAACATTAGATGACAAAATTTTTTGTCGGGGAAAAGGGTATATTCTTTCGGAAGGAGATATCCAGGGACGATTGAATTTTACGTTTACTGCATCACGGGATACAGCCTACATTCAATTTAAAGATTTGATTGGCAGGAAAACATTATTTCTCATTTTAGGAAATGAAACAATTGATGCATGGGATATGCTTCACAATAGAAGATATGATCAAGCTTCTGTTCTTATTTCATTACCGTTTTTTGAAATGATACGACCGAATGATATGCGAACTTTTCTATGGGGAGAAATACCGTCCATTTTCTCTGATCCGGAAAGAATAAAAAACCAATCAGAACAAATTTCAGGTAGAATTCAATTTAGATCCAACCAAACGGAACATGGTCCGTTGATTGACCATGTCACATTCAACATGGAGGATGAAAACCAAAAAATTGAATTAATCATGATGGACCGTGAATATGATGTTCAATATCCTCATCTTATCCGAAAAATTCCCGAATCCATCCCCATCATAAAGGTAAATTCATGAAAATTTCTGTTGTAATTCCTGTTTATAATGAAGTGGAATCTTTAAGGGAACTTCACCAACAATTAACCCAGTCATTATCATCATTCGAAGCATATGAAATTCTATTTATAGATGATGGTTCTACTGATGGCTCAGTCGATCTTGTAAGATTATTGAGTGAAACGGATAACCATATTAACCTCATTCAGTTTCACCGTAATTATGGAAAATCTGCAGCTTTGTCAGAAGGATTTAAATATGCAAAAGGTGACTACATTGTTACCATGGATGGAGATTTGCAGGATGATCCAGCGGAAATACCCAATTTAGTTAGAAAACTGGAGGAGGGATATGATCTTGTGTCTGGATGGAAAAAAGATCGTAAGGATCCTATCTCAAAAACAGTCCCTTCGAAATTATTTAATTTTGTGACTCGATTATTTACAGGTGTTAATATTCATGATTTTAACTGTGGACTAAAGATATATCGAAAAGCTGTGGTTAAAACGTTAGATATATATGGCGGAAGACACCGTTATATACCAGCACTTGCAGGACAGAAAAAGTTTAAGGTTACGGAAATTATTGTTCATCATCGACCGAGGATTCATGGTGAAACAAAATATGGTGGCGCACGATTATTCCACGGGTTTTTTGATTTAATTTCAATTTTATTTTTATCAAAATATATACAAAGTCCCATTTACTTTTTTGGTCAAATTGGACTTTTTACCTTTCTCATTGGTTTAGCTATAGAATGTTACGTTTTATATTTAAAATATTTTATGGGAGAACCCTTCGCGAAACATATAGCATTACTCATGTTGGGTGTGTTAATAATTGTTGTCGGAATTCAATTCTTTTCTATTGGATTGGTTGGCGAAATGATTGCCAATTCAAATCAGGATAAGGAATCCCGGGTCAAGGGATTATTTTAATCTTAATCGGTTAGTTTCTCTATTATGCGTATTGTTCTTGTAGGGCCTTTTCCACCCTTAAGGGGAGGAATATCCATGTTTAATCATTCTTTGGCAGAAACCCTTTCCAAGAATCATGAGGTGCATCGCATTTCATTTTCCTTACAATATCCCCAGTTATTATTTCCGGGAAAAACACAATTCTTTGATTTTGAAGGCAAACAATCAAAAGCCATGATTAATTCGATTAATCCATTTTCTTGGAAGAAGACGGTAAAGTTTATAAACAGTCAGAAACCAGACGTTGTCATTTTCCAATATTGGATGCCATTTTTCGCACCGGCGTTTGCATCCATTACCAAAGGGGTGAAGAAAGGTTGTGGTGCGACTGTCATTGTGAATTGCAACAATATCATACCTCATGAATCCCGTCCTTTGGATTCAGCAATGACAGCAAGGTTCTTTAATTATTGTGATGGGTTTGTTGTCATGTCAAAAACAGTCGAAAATGATTTGTTGAAGATTGAGCCGAATCCGAAATATCGGAGAACACCTCATCCTATTTATGATATTTTTGGTGAATCCATAGAAAAGCAAAAAGCAAAGGATATGATAGGTGTTACGGAAAAAAAAGTTATTCTTAATTTTGGATTAATTCGAAGTTATAAAGGGTTGGATATTTTGATTGAATCTGCAAAATTATTTAAAAATAAGATTGATAATTTTAAGATTCTGGTGGTGGGAGAATGCTACGGGGATGAAAATAAATATATTCAACTGGCAGAAGATAATGGTGTATCTGATGTAATTGATTTCCGATTTGAATTTGTGCCGAATGAAAAAGTGAATCAATATTTTTGTGCCGCCGATTTAGTGGCCCTTCCTTATAAATCGGCAACCCAGAGTGGGGTGGTTCCAATTGCGTACCATTTTGATATTCCTGTGGTTGTATCCAACGTGGGTGGACTTCCAGAAGTGGTTGTGGATGGTGAAACTGGGTTCATTTGTGAACCGAATCCAAATTCAATTGCTGATAGTATTGTAAAATATTTTAATATGAATCCGTATTTCTTTTCCCAAAATATTAATGAATATAAAAAACGGTTTTCCTGGGATAATTTTGTGAAAGTTGTTTTGGAGTTGGTAGAATCATAATGGCGAAATCGGTAAACATATTTGTCTTGAATTGGAATGGGAGAGATTTGACTTTAGATTGTCTGGCATCCCTTGAAAAAGTCACATATTCCAATGCGAATGTAATTGTGATCGATAATGGCTCTACGGATGATTCTGTGTTTTCAATAAAAGAGCAATATCCAGAAACAGACATTATTGAATTACCCACAAACCTTGGGTTTGCCGGAGGAAATAATGCGGGGTTTCGATCTACCGCGAACAAAGCGGATTACACCATTTTCCTGAATAATGATACTATCGTTGATCCCTATTTTGTGGAGCCACTCATTAATGAATTAGAATCAAAATCCAACACAAAACAAACAGCGCCCAAAATATATTACGCGGATAAGCCGGAAACCATTTGGTTTGCGGGGGGAAAGGTAAATTTGTGGACCGGATTTATCCGGCATATTGGTATCCGAAAAAAAGATGCTTCACTGTATTCAAAAAAAATGGAAATTGACTATGCCACAGGGTGCTGTATTTGCATGCGTACTCAAGATTTTGAATCCATTGGGTTGTTTGACCAAACCTTCCCTATGTATGCAGAGGATGTTGATTTATCAATACGATTAAAACAAAAGGGGGGAAGCATCGTTTTTATTCCTGAGTCAAAAGTGTGGCATAAAGTATCAGCATCAATGGGTGGGCAATTTTCATTTAGAAAATGGAAAAGAAAACTTATGGGAAAAATGAAATTGGTGGCGAAACATAGTAAATTATACCAAATTCCATTTTCAGTTCCGTTGGCACTAATGGTGAGTATTATAGAATTAAAGTTTTCAATAATTAATAGATTAGGTAAAAAGTAAAAATGAAAGGATATTCAGAAAACTATTGGGCCAATAGAGCTGTACAATACAATAAGATCAGTTGGGTGAAAAATGAAGATTTCATTGATGCATTTTTACAAATGCTTCCCCAAAAATCATTTGATTCGATTCTTGAAGTTGGCATTGGCACAGGGGCGGTGGCTAACAAGGTATCTGAAATAATTGGTCCTTTAACCGGTATAGATATCAGCAAAGAAATGATTGCGAAAATTAATCACCCGGGCATTACACCGATTGTGGCTAATGCTCATAATTTACCATTTGAAGATTCGTCCTTCGAATTGATATATATGCGTAATGTGATTCATTATATTGATGATCCTGCAATGGCATTTTCAGAGATTTACCGGTGTTTAAAACCAAATGGGTGTTTTCTATTTTCTCAGGTTGTTCCGCCGGACGATTCTATTTCTGAAGAATATGATTGGTTAATTGGACGTGATATTCACTACCCTACCCAGGGAGAGATCATCCAACTGTTTTCAAAATATTCAAGCATAAATCAAGGTAGCTTTATTCTTAAAAATCAAAGTATAATGAATTGGTTGAATAATACGTGTAATGATAAGACACAAAAACAAAATACCATTGATCGTCATAGACGGACTTCTAATGAATATAAATCATTAGCCAATTTTAAAGAAACAGAAGATGATATTCTGGTGAATATTAAACATTTAATGATGATTGGAAATAAATGAGTCGATATGCAGAAATAAGTCGATTGCGTAAACCATTTGATGTGGTGACCAATTGGGTGCATTATCCAATTGCAACATATCTATGTGCCCTTTTGAGTTTTACGGGTATTTCACCGAACCAGATCACCTCTCTGGCAATAATTTCTGAACTGAGCGCTATCTATTTCATTTTAACCAGTTTTGAATCCAACATGATTTTAATTGTTGCATTATTACAGCTCGGATGGATTTTTGACTTGATGGATGGCATGATGGCCCGCTTTAAAAAAATGGGGTTTTATCATCCTGATAATCCATCTAATAAAGGATATTATTTAGATGCTGTTTCAGATCATATATTAAAATTTATGATCATCGGGGCGTTGGGGTACCAACTGAGTCGATCACATGAATTGGGTTGGGAGATTGGTATGCTGGCTTTGATAATTCATGGAATCACTCAAACTGAACACACACTCCGTGGCATGATCAGTAAGCAAAAGAATGGAAACCAAGATTCTAGCAAGGTGAGCGACTTAACGAGCCAATTGGCACTTTTAATGAATAATATTTATCTTTTTTATTTAGTGTTCATTCCCATGAATCGAATCGATATACTTTTAATATCCTTTGCTGGTGTTGAATTATTATTGTTGGTAAAACGGACGATTTCTTTTTGGATAAATGAACCCTGATTCATTTTGAACCTCCTATTTATCACCCCATATCTACCTTCTGAAACAAGTGGCCATGCCGGCGCCCAACTCATTTTCAGAAACATTACTTCATTGGCGAAAAATCATGATATTACGCTAGCCTCTTTTATTGATTCAGACGAATACAGTATGCTAGGATTCCTTGTTGACCATGGGATTGAAGTTCATACAATTGCTTATCCGAGAAATCAAAAATCCATAACGGGAAAAATTTCATCCGGAATTAGAAATCTAAGACCTTTGGCGCAACAAATTATCGGAGAAGAACTATTCTTTTTTTCAAAATACAAAAGCGAGAAAATGGCCGAACTTATTTCAAAATTGATTGAAAAAAATAATTATGATCTTGTCCAGGTTGAATACAATGTAATGCATCATTATTCCAAAGAAATTGGGGATATCCCAAAATTAATCGTTTTTCATGATGTGTCGACAAAAGTCCATGAAAGGGGAAAAAATCAAGGCAACCCCAAAAATCAAAAGTCATTTGAAATGGCGAGAAAAATGGAGCCGGAAATTGCAAATAAATTTGATACTGTAATCACCCTCACTGAAGAGGATAAAGCCTATCTTTCCAACTTGGGCTGCAAATCTAAAATAAAGGTGATTCCACCTCAAATCAAAATGCCAAACCTTGGCAAACAAGAGAAGATTCCCTATTCATTATGTTTTCTAGGTTCATTTAATCGGGAGCCCAATGTCCAGGCTGTCCAAATATTAATCCGTGAGATATTCCCGAAATTGACAAAACAGGCGGAATTGAATATCGTTGGGAAGGGATTGCCCAATACTTTGATCAATGAAATAAATGGTACTGACAGGGTAAATTATTTAGGATTTGTTGAAGATATTGACTCATTCCTTGCATCTCAAATGATCATGGTAGCGCCTATTAAAATCGGAGCAGGACTTAAAATGAAGATTCCCCATGCACTGGCATGCGGAACAGCTGTCGTTACCACCGATGTTGGGGTAGAAGGTATTAGCATTGATGAGACGAATGGCCTTTGGGAAGTTGCAAAAGTTTCGGAAATGGCAGGTTTAATTAATGAATTATTACCTCAATCAAACTTATTAATTGAAAAAGGTCTTAAGGGAAAATCTGCTGTTGAAAGATTATTTTCTGAAGAAAAAATAATTTTCCAGTTTGAAGCACTATACTCGGATCTTGTCAATTCGTGAACACCGCCAGCAAAATCGCTAAAGAATCCACCATTACATTCTCAGGGTTGGTTTATGGAAATGTGAATCGATATCTTTATACGGCTCTATTAGCCCGATGGGTGGGAGCAGAATTTCTTGGAATCTACTCTATGGCGAATGCCATCATGCTGATATCTGAGGTCTTGGGAAAGATGGGGCTGGAGACTGGAATTATGCGATTTGTGAGCCGGTTGAACCCGGATTCTGATTCGGAAAAAATTCAAAAGTTGATCGCTTCAACTCTAAAAATGACTGTCACATTTTCGTTAGTCATTATGGTAGGACTTATCATTTCCTCAGAATTTATTGTAACTCAAATTCTCAATGAGCCGCCTCTATTAATATCGGTAATTATTGTATTTGCCATTGCAATTCCATTTAATGCGCTTACGCTCGTTTCTGCCTTTGCAACCCAGGGGTATAAACGACTCAAGTATAAAACGTTGGTCACACAGTTTTTAAACCCGACCCTCCTTTTGGGTAGTATGGTGGTGTGTTATTGGTTTTTTTCTGCAGAATCTGCGGTCATGGCGCCCTTACTTATTACAGGCATCATCGGTTTTTTTGTTATGATAAGTGTATTGAAGAAGGTTTCTGGTGTTTCCAATGATCAAATCGTAAAATCAAAATTTGACACATCTTTATTAAAATATTCTTATCCCCTAATGTTTGTGACGATTCTTCAGACATTTATGCATTGGATGGATATTCTCATGTTAGGGTACTTTACGGATGCAACCACTGTAGGATTGTATCATCCCGCAGCGCGTACGGCCGGGTTACTTCAAGCTTTACTACTTTCATTTATCAGTATTTATGCCCCAATGATGGCCCAATTCCATGGGGCGGGTGATCGGGAAAAGATGGATCGTACTTATAAATTGGTGAGCCGTTGGCTATTGATATGTGCCATTCCGATTTCTGCAGTTTTTATCATTTTCCCCGGTAAAGTGTTGTTATTGTTTGGACCGGAGTATTTGCCCAGTGCAAAAATATTGGTTATTTTGACAGGTGCCACATTTATCCAAGCTGTGCTTGGAGCAGCGGGACCGGCATTAAGTATGTCTGGGCATACAAAATTGGTATTGTGGAATACCATTGGGGCATTTGGGCTCAACTTTGGTTTAAATATATATCTCATACCAAAGTATGGTATCGTAGGTGCTGCGATAGCTACTTTAATTTCCCTGACTATACTGGGATTTGCACGAATTATTGAAGTGCAAATAATTTTGAGGATGAACTTCATAGACCGAAAAGTGATTAAGCCCATTTTGGCTGGATTAATCGTTTTTACCGGACTATTTTTCATTAAAGATTTCATTATGCCATTCCATACGTTGATTACCTTAATATTGGCAGGAATATTCTCCGTTGGAGTTTATGGATTCATTCTGTGGATCTTAAAAGTTGAAGAGGAAGATTTAGATTTTTTAAAAGGACTTAAAGTCTTAAAAGGACGAAAATAAAAAATGAAATTAGATTGGAAACGACCTGTAGTAATTGCAACTGGCCTGATGTTTATTATTATTGCCATATTATTCGAACCGGTTATTTTTGGCGGTAAAACGTTTGGCTCTCCCGACAGTTTAAGCCCCAAGGCTATAGGTATCGCATTAAATGAACTTTCGGATACATCAGGTGAACTACCCCAATGGCAGCCATGGGTTTTCAGTGGCATGCCAACCGGAGAAGCATTCACCAGTTTATCAAAGCTATATTTCCCGGAATATTTATTTAAACTGTTTTTCCTCCCAGGAATGATGATTCAACTCCTCCATTTATTATTTGCAGGCATCGGTGGATTCTTATTATTGCGCCATTTCAAATGTTCTGAATGGGCCGCTGGACTCGGTGCCGTTGCATTCATGATAACACCATATATGGTGACGATGGTCGTATTTGGCCATGGAAGCCAAATGATGACAGCAGCCTATATTCCATGGATTTTATGGTTTACGGTGCGATTGTGGCAAAATCCGAGTACTTGGAATATGGGGTGGTTGGCCTTGCTGCTCGGATTTCAACTTCAGCGTGCCCATGCACAAATAGCATACTATACGTGGATGTTAATTGGTGCTTATAGTTTACTCATTTTGATCAATGGAATTCGCATCAAGGGAGATCGCTTCATATTGGGGAAAGGATTTGGATTATTTGTCTTTGCCTGTATTCTGGGCGTGGGACTGTCTTTATTGATTTATTTACCGGCCATGGAATATACCCCATTTTCTGTACGAGGTGGTTCAGCGGGTGGCGGCGCGGACTATAATTATGCCACTGGGTGGTCATTCCATCCGAAAGAAATACTGACATTTTTTATTCCTTCTGCCTTTGGATTCGGCGGTCAACCTTACTGGGGATTTATGCCATTTACGGATTATCCAAATTATATGGGTATTATTATTCTATTGTTGGCGGTAATAGGCCTTTTTCGGAAATGGGAATTGATTCACCAATTTATTGTTATTACATCTGCATTGGCATTATTCATTTCATTCGGGAAACATTTCAGTTTGGTTTACGACCTATTTTTTAACATTTTTCCATACTTTAATAAGTTTCGTGTTCCCCATATGATACTCATTTTACTTCAATTTAATGTGGCTGTTTTAGCCGCTTTTGGGTTGGATGAATTGGTGAAATTAAAAGAAGGTAAAATCCCTAAATGGTTTTGGGGAATTGCTGGTGTCATAGGGGTATTTTTCATTGGAATGGTGTTGGGCGGAACTGCCATTGGATCAGCCGTAAGGGGAAGTTTTTCTCCGCCTCTGATACAGGATCCACGTGCAGCCCAAGCTTTAAATAATCTTCGATGGAATTTGTGGTTAAATGATGCCTGGTTAATGATTCTATTTTCAGGGTCACTCATGGTGCTTATTTGGCTTTGGATCAATCGTAAAGTATCTCAAGCGATGTTGATGGCGGTAACAGTTTCCTTAGCGATCGTTGATATTGGAATTGTTAATTTTAAAATTATTCAACCGAATCGTTCCAGTGGGCGAGGATCACAACTGATGTCCAAACGTGTTGTTGATCGCTTTTTCAAAGAAGACGATATCATTCAATTTTTAAAAGATGACGATAGTATTTTTAGAATCTATCCCATTGGCAGTTTGTTTGGTGAAAGTCGTTTTGCGGCTTTCGGATTAGAATCGGTGGGAGGGTATCACCCGGCAAAGTTAAGGGGTTACAATACATTCTTATCCAAAACGGGGAATGCTGCTGCAATTCCTGTTCTGCAAATGTTAAATGTAAAATATCTTATTAGTCCACAGAAGATCAACCATCCATCACTAAAATTGGTTAAAGAAGGGAAAATGAGGTCAACCCGCGGGGAAATGCCGGTTGCTGTATTCGAACTTGAGAACTCTTTGCCCCGTGTTTGGTTTGTTGGTGAAACTCAATCAGTACCATATGATACTATTTGGAAAAAAATAATTCAACCGGATTTTGATCCGAGAAAAACGGCATATATCAGTGAACAAATCGATATTTCTGAAAACTCAATAGCGACTATTACTCAATTTGATCGAACAGTGCATCGATTTACTATTTCTACAGAATCTGAAGGGAATCAATTTTTGGTATTAAGTGAAGTGTATTATCCTCTTCGGTGGAAAGCGATGATGGATGGTAAAGAAATTCAAACACATAAAGTGAATGGAATACTGCGTGGTGTTGAGGTCCCAGCTGGGAATCATACAATTGATTTTATTTATGATAAATCCTCATTCAAAAAGGGGCTGACTATTTCTTTTTCATCCTTTGGTTTATCCCTTGGACTGATTGGGTTTGGATATTTCAGGCGAAAGAAAGATGAATAGCTATCGTAATAACAATAATATAAAAGTTGGACTATTTTTTGTTGGATTGATTCTCATCATCGGCCTATTGGGTTATTCAAATGCAATTGTAAATCGTTTAAGGAATGACAATCGAGATATTGTAAAACTTTATTCAGAAATAATTGCAAAAACAGTCAATGAGGATTCGGATACTAATTTAAATTTCGTTTTTGACGAAATTATCAAAAAAGTACAATTCCCCATTATTTACTCCGATGCCAAAAATGTACCTATCTATTCGAGGAACATTTCAGGTATTGAATCACCGGATCAGCTCAAGAAACCCATGGGTGCCATGGATCGACAGAATGATCCAATTCCTATCTCATACCATGATCAAATATCAGGGCAGTCTATTCCATTAGGGTTTTTGCATTATGGTGATTCAGATCTTATTCGGAAACTGCAATGGCTGCCTTATCTGGAAATCGGTGTAGTAGCCATGTTTATTTTCATTGGATTCATGGGATTTAACTCCATTCGAAACAGCGAAAAACGTAACATATGGGTTGGGATGGCCAGAGAAACAGCTCATCAACTGGGTACACCTGTTTCCGCATTGATGGGATGGGTTGATCGAATAAAGCGTCATCCAGAAGAATCGTCCCATGTTGTCCAAGAAATGGAATCTGATTTAGAACGGTTGAATCAAATTGGAACCCGATTTAGTAAAATGGGTAGTCAAACCGTTTTAAATAGTATTTCCCTAAAAGAATTGGTTAATCGGCAAACGGGATATTTAAAAAAACGAATGCCATCTTTGGGAAAAGAAATAGAACTAACGGTTACATCTTCAGAGGAAATTTTCATTGAAGGCAATGAAATCCTCCTTGGATGGGCTATAGAAAATTTAATTCGCAATGGCATTGACTCAATAAAAGGCGAAAAGGGTACAGTAGAAATATTGATATATTCAGATGATAATAATGGAATAATTCAGTTAAAAGACAATGGGTCGGGGATACGGAAAAAAGATTGGAAAAATATATTCCGGCCAGGGTTTAGTACTAAAGAAAGAGGATGGGGGCTTGGTCTCTCGTTGGTTAACCGCATTATAGGTGAAATCCATCGTGGAGAAATCAAAGTAATTCAAAGTGAAATTGGCAAAGGGACTACATTTGAAATTTGTCTGAAAAAGTCTGTTTAACTTTTAATAAATTCGTATTTCCGCGGTAATTTTACTGTTCAAAAAATAGGAGAAACAATTGAATTTCATACAATTATTTACTGGTGGACAAGGTGCTCAAGGTAGCAGTTTTTTAACATTTTTACCCATGGTCATTATATTGGCCATTATTTACTTATTGATGATTCGCCCACAGGCGAAGCGTCAAAAAGTAAAACAAAAAATGTTGGAAGACTTAAAAAAAGGAAGTCACGTCGTGACTATTGGCGGTATCCATGGCACTATTGCAGGATTTAAAGGCAATGAAAAAAAATCAGTTATCCTGAAAGTGGATAAAAACACAAATATGACAGTCAACAGATCTGCAATTGCCGGACAAGTGGGTTCGGTAGATGATTCAGAGACAGAAGTGATTGAGACTCAGAATTAATGGCTGTAAGAGAAGTCGTTAATTATGGGGATCCCATACTTCGGAAAGTATGCAAACCCGTAAAAGATTTTAAAAAACTATCATCATTAATCGATGACATGTTTGATACGATGTATGAAGAAAGTGGTGTCGGCCTGGCTGCCAATCAAATTGGTGTCGATTTAAATCTCTTCATTATTGATATATCTGGTATTGAGGAAGAAACAGAAAGTGTTCATATCTTCATCAATGGTGAGATTATGGAAAGCAGTGGGGAGTCCTGGTTTGAAGAAGGTTGTTTATCCATTCCGAATGTTCGATTAGAAGTAAAACGGCCAGAGTTTATTCAATTTAAGTATCAAGATGAAAACGGGACCGAACATATTGAAGAAATGGGTGGCCTTTTAGCTCGAGCAATTCAGCATGAAATTGACCATCTTAAGGGAGTATTTATTGTAGACCGCGTTACAAAAACAGTAAAAATGACTGTTGAGAATGATTTAAAAATGATAGCACAGGGGGCCGTTATTCGTGCGAAAACCCGAAAGGCATTTGTTCTTTAATATTAATTCAGACTTCCTGATTTACTCCAAAGGAACCGAATTATGAATATAGTTTTTATGGGCAATCCCATGATTGCCAATCCAATACTGATTGGACTCCACAAGTCAAAACATCAAATATTGGGTGTTGTAAGCAATGCACCTAAACCCATGGGTCGGGGACGCACATTAAAACATACTGCCGTTGGTGAATTAGCCTCTGAATTAAAGCTCAATTACATTCCTGCTGAATCTCTAAATGACGCGTCATTTCAGACCAAATTAAAGGCATTAAACCCTGATTTGTTTGTGGTGGTTGCTTTCAGAATTTTACCAAAGGAAATTTTAAAAATCCCCACCATGGGTTCTGTAAATATTCATACATCACTTTTACCAGCATATAGAGGGGCAGCACCCATTCAACATGCATTGTTGAATGGAGATAAAGAGACAGGGATTACAACTTTTCTAATAGAACCCAAGGTGGATACAGGATCAATTATTTTACAGGATAAAATTAAAATTAGTGATGAAGATAATTGTGGATCTCTCACAGTAAAAATGGCAAAGAAAGGGGCAAAACTTATTCTCAAAACGTTAAATTTATTGGAGAACGGAGAGGTCAAACCAAAACTTCAAGACAATGACCTTGCGACTGTTGCACCCAAAATATCCAAAGAAATGTGTAAAATTGATTGGTCTGATTCTATGGAAAATATTCATAATAAGGTTAGAGCATTATCTCCTTTTCCAGGGGCTTTTACAATCCTGATGGGAAAAAGGTTAAAGATATTTCAAACAATTCTCATCAATCAAAAAAGTACATTTCCACCAGGACACATTTCATTATTGGAGAAAAACAAAATGGCAATTTCTTGTTTTGACGGTCAATTAGAACTAATGGAAGTTCATCTTGAGGGAAAACGAAAAATGGATATGGCTGATTGTCTTAGAGGTTTTCATGTCACATTGGGGGACCCTATGGGGTAGAGATGAAAGACGCTCGCTATCATGCATTTCAAATCTTAAAAAAATATTATCGATCCAACAATCGATTAAAGGCTGTGCGTGATCAATATTATAATAATAATAAATTACATCATCAGGACATTTCGAGATCATTGGTATTAACGAATGAAGTGGTTCGCTGGCAAGGGCGATTGGATTATTGGATCAATTTATTTTTAGATAAACCGATACATAAGCTGCATCCATCTATACACATTATTTTGAGAATTGGGTTTTTCGAAGCATTGATGGATGAATTTGTTCCACAGCATGCGGCTGTGCATTCATGGGTAGAATTCACCAAAAAAGAGTTAGGGAAAAAGTTTAGTGGTTTGGTAAATGCGCTCTTGCGTAAAACTAATAATATTGATCCCAATCAAAAAGATAAAAAACAATCTCTTTCTGCATGGTATTCCTATCCGGCCTGGATAATTGACAAATGGAATCACCAATTTGGTGAGGAAAAAACCATTGAATTATGTGAATATCTAAATATGCCTTCTCATATTGACTTAAGATTGAATTGTGTGACTGAGTCTAAAGATACGATTTTAAGTCGATTGGATAAATTAGATGTTGAAACGATCCAAAGCCCTGAATCCGATTGTTTCATCCGGGTGGATTCCGGTCTGCGAAATGTGGTCAAAAGTGAATTATTTACAAAAGGATTAATTCATGTCCAGGATCGTGCTTCCGGTGCGGTAGTCGAATTATTAGATCCACAACCGGGCGATATTGTTTTAGATGTTTGTGCAGCGCCAGGAACAAAATCCGGTTATATCGTTGAAAAAATAAAAAATGATGGTAAAATATTTGCATCAGATGTTAGTCAAGTCCGAGTGCTGATTGGAGAAAAAAGGTCAAATGAATTAAAATGGCCCATTCAATGGAAAAGAAAAGATGCGAGCGAAGATGACTTTCCCATGGCTGATCGAATTTTAATTGATGCACCCTGTACGGGCACTGGCGTGATGGGCAGACGTACAGATATACGGTGGCGGCGGGAGAAAGAAGATGTGGAATCCATGGTAACAATTCAAAAATCAATCATTGGTCACATGGCCCAATTTTTAAAACCGGGAGGCGTCATGGTTTATGCTACCTGCTCGCTGGAAATGGAAGAGAATTGGAATGTGGTAAAGTGGTTTCTTAAATTAGACGATAATTTCCGTATTGATTCTGGAAAAGATCTGGTACCCAATAACTGGCTGAATGCACAAAAATGTTTGGAAACATTTCCCCCTCGAGATAAAGTTGATGGCATGTTTGCTGCTCGAATAAGAAAAAATGATGAATAAAATTATACAATTTTTAATTGCTTTTGGAATCGTATCTTTTGCAATAATTTTAATATTTGACTGGTTTATCATGCCATCTTATGTCCGCCAGGATAAAACTTTAATTGTGACCGATATAACAGGAAAAAATCTAAATCGGGCCCTTATTGAATTGGAAACTGAAGGATATAAAGGTGTGGTATACGATACCGTTTATACAGCTGATGTTAATCCCCAAACTGTAGTAGATCAATATCCCGTAGCAGGTGCAAAAGTAAAACCGGGGCGGACAATTCGATTAAAAATTTCCAGATCAGAAAAATTAATAATCGTCCCCAATTTAGTTGGGCAATCTCGAAGAAGTGTAGAAATATCCCTACAACAAATTGGTCTTAGAATTGATACTGTATATACCGAATTCAATCCTGATTATCCGAAAGGGACTGTTGCATGGCAATTTCCCAAATCGGGTGATCATATAAAAAAAGGTATGGGACTTCAAATTACCGTTAGCCAAGGATTGCCACCAGATTTTTTCCAGGTTCCTCAGTTATTTGGAATGAGTATGCAAAATGCAAAGGATTTATTAACAAAAGCACGATTAAAAGTGGGAAAAATATCCTATCAGCAAAATGAAGATTTAGTTCCCTATACAGTTTTAGATCAGTCCATTGCACCGGGCACCGTCTTGAATCAAACAATTCAAGTAGATTTGGTGGTGAGCATTTTAGATTTAAAGGACATTTTTGACAAACTATCTAATGAAAAATGATACCATTAAGCGAATATAAAAGAAAATTAATTCACTTATTTAATCTGGCAATTCCTTTTAGTTATCTTTATGTTTTTCCAGAAAAATGGGTATTTGTAAAATTATTATCTATACTGATGGTTCTTTGTATCATATTTGATATTTTGCGTCATAAAGTAGCGTGGGTAAAGTCATTGTTTACTTTGTTTATTAACTCTATGCTCAGGGGCCATGAACAGGAAGGTAAACTAACTGGCGCCACATGGGTGATGATTGGTGCGGTTATTTCCATTATATTATTTTCAAAACCAGTCGCTATTATTGCACTTATTTTTATGAGTCTTGGAGACAGTGCGGCGGGGTTAATTGGTCAACGATATGGAAAACATAAAATTTGGAATAAATCTTGGGAGGGATTTTTCGGTGGTTTGTTCGTCTGTATTATTATTGGAATGAATTATTCATTATTGCCCATGACCATTTCTTTGAGTGGTGCCGTTGCGGCAATGGTCATGGAAATTTTGCCTATACCACTGGACGACAATTTTAAAATTCCATTAGGGGCAGGCGCAATTATGATGATGCTCTCTACACCCATCTAATGTCATTTTTATTCCCGGCTGTATTATGGGGACTGATAGCTGTATCACTACCCATTATCATTCACCTGATTAGTCTTCGCCATACAAAAACGGTTGATTTTTCTACCATTCGTCATATTAAGGCATTAGAACATGAAACCATTCGGAAATTAAAAATCAGACAATGGATTTTAATCGTACTACGGATGGGTATCATTTCCGCATTGGTATTGATGGTTTCTGGTCCGATTCTAATGAATGATTCCCCATGGATTCCGAGTGAAAATGAATCAACTGCTGTCATTATCATTGATAATTCGGCGAGCATGGCTGTTACGAAGGATCGTCATACTTATCTCGACAAAGTGAAAGCTGCATTACCCAATATCGTTTCAGGATTCAACGGTTTGGTCAATCTTCATGTTTACCAAACAACACCAGTCAAACAATTATATGATGGAATTATAGAAAAAGGGATGACGATTAATCCTGCAATATGGAATATTTCACAGGCTGTTGGCAAAGATAAAATCTGGTCTGTGGTGGATTCGGTATTGAAATCTGTTACGGATGCATCTGGTAACAGAGAATGTTATATTTTAAGTGATTTTCCCATCGCACCACCATCAAATTTCAAAACAGATTTTAATGGTTGGCAATTTTACTTCTTCGGCCAAGAACCGATGGCAGATAATGTGTCTATCTCCCATATTTCTGCTGTCAGTCAAATTAAGCTACCAAACCACCTACTAAAGCTCACTACAAAAATCGAAAATATGGGACCAATTGAGAGACGCAATGTTCCCGTAGAATTATATATCAATGAAGAACGCGTTGGACAAATTGTGTCTCATTTCCAGCCCCAGAGAAGTAAGGAATTTTTGTTTCAGGTATATCCGGGAAAAAGTGGTGTAGTTCGAGGAAAATTAGTTATTCCAAGAGATGACTATCATTTTGATGATACCCAAACATTTGAATTGACCATCCCTGAACAAATTTCATGCAAAGTGATTGCAAATTCCCGGGATGATTTATTTATGCTGAAAACCGTATTAGAATCCATTAGCGGGAAAGATCGGTTTCTAGATATTGAATTAAAAGTGATGGATGGAATTCATCGGGTATATTTGGATGAAACGGATGTATTGATTCTTCAAGACCCGAAACATTTATCACCATCAGCCATCGAATCTATGAAACGTTTTTTAAGTGAAGGCGGCAGTATTTTGTGGTTTTCAGGTGAAAATTATGCAGGTCTATCCTCTATAACCCAGGCTAATTTAAAGTTACCTAAATTTATAGAAATAGTTCACGTGACAGGTGAGTCTTTTTTTTCTGTTGATGTGACCGATAGAGATAATCCCATTTTACAGGAATTAAATTTGAGAGATTTATCATCGGCGCTTCCCCAGATTTATAGGTATAACAAGATTGAAAACCAAATAGGCCATAAAAATATTTTAACGTTAAATAATGATGATTCCTTCTTTTTAGAGATACCTCACTCAGGAAGTCAAATTTATTATTTTACGTCACCCTTAGACCTCCGGTGGAATGATTTTGGTATGAAGGGTATTCTCATACCATTAATACATCGACTTCTGATATTGTCCGCGACAAACGAAATCAATACCTCCATGGTAGAAGTGGGACAGGAAAAATATATAAAAATAAATAAAGCACTCATCAATAAAAAATGGTCTTTAATAACACCCTCTGGGAATAGAATCCTTTTGGTTCCAGATTATAATCGTGAAGAACTTATTATTAATAATATTCAAGAATTAGGTTCATACGAAGTATTCGCAGGCGATGAGTTTTATACTGCATTTTCTTCGAAATTATCTCCATTTGAAAAACCAAGTTTGCGTGCTCGAGAGGATCAAGTTATTTCAATACTAGGGAAAAGTCGGTCAGTATGGATACACCCAGGATCCGATGTAAAGGGAATCATCTTTTCCCATAGACAGGGCAAAGCATTATGGCGAACGTTTTTAATTTTAGCTATTGCCTTCTTGATGTTAGAATCATATTTAAGTCGCATGCGGACCGAAGAAATCAAAGTGCACTCTTGATAGAAAATTCTGAAATAAAAATGAAAGAAAAAGCAATCCTTGTGGGTGTGATCCATGGTGAATTGGATCAAAATATTGTTGATGAACATTTGGAGGAATTACAGTTATTGGCGGAGACGGCAGGTGCAGAAGTGGTGGGAAATGTCACCCAAAAGTTAAAGCGAATTAATCCATCATTTTTTATCGGATCTGGAAAGGCAGAACAGCTTATAAACCAGGCAAAAGAGTTGGGTGTTTCGCTTATTATTTTTGATGATGAACTCAGCCCAGGACAGATTAAGAATTATAGTAATTTTACCGAAGAAGTAAAAGTGATTGATCGCAGTGGGTTGATTTTAGATATTTTTAGACAGCACGCCCAAACAAAAGAAGCAAAGACACAGGTTGAATTGGCACAATTAGAATATATGTTACCGCGACTCACCCGGGCGTGGACTCACTTAGAGAGACAAATGGGTGGCATTGGAACCCGTGCTGGAGCTGGTGAAACGCAAATTGAGGTCGACCGTCGACTAATCCGTACACGTATTTCCAAATTAAAACGTGAGTTAGAGAAAATAGAACGGGAAAGAAATACCCAAAGTAAACGCCGAAAAAATCAATTTAAAGTTGCATTAGTGGGTTACACCAATGCAGGGAAATCCACCTTAATGAAGGCGATTTCAGGTGCAGATGTGTTTATTCAAGATCAGCTTTTTGCAACGTTGGATACGATGGTGCGGTCGGTTGAGTTAGATAGCTCTCACACTATATTGTTGAGTGATACGGTAGGGTTTGTTCGGAAACTGCCCCATCATTTGGTGGCAAGTTTTCGGAGTACATTAAAAGAAGTTGTTGATTCGGATTTAATTTTACTGATTTTGGATGCATCCAGCGGTCAGGTTGAGGATCATTATCAAACCATCATGGAGGTATTAAAAGAACTGGGTGCTGATAGACATCAGATCCAAATCGTGTTGAATAAAATTGATCGTGATGAAGCTGATGAACACATTCACTTTTTAAAAAGAAGATTTGCCGATAGTACTTTTGTTTCCGCATTAAACAATCTACGTATCGAAATACTCTCCCAAAGAATAATTGAAATCATAGATGAAAATTATCAAATTGTTGACCTTCAGTTTTCCTACCAAGATTCTAAGAAAATGGCTTTGGCACAAGAGGGTGTGGAGGTGTTAGAACGAAACTATGATGATGATTGTGTCCGGTTGAAAATAAAAGGTGCCCGATGGCGAATAAATCAAATACAAGCAAACATGGTTAAATAAAAAACCCTCAATATTCGAGGGTTTTTTATTTTCTTACTCCAGACCCGATTTCAGGATCCGTGTATTCACGGTAGAGGTCTCTGCTTTCAGCAAACTTCCTTCATCCCATCACGATAAATCGAGACAGAAAAGGCCTGTTTTTTGACTTCAGAAGATTGTCTCAAGGATTATTTCTTGAAGATCCTGAAATTCAATGACTGAAGTAAGAATTCTAAAATAGCTCCCCAAGTTTACACGAATTATTTTATATGTTTCAAGAATAGTTGAAACATTTTTACTATGAGATTTGACCTTCACTAGATGCCACGGCTACAGCCACGCTTGCATCTCCGGTGACGTTGGTTACGGTCCGCATCATGTCTAAAATTCGATCTACACCTAAAATGAGAGCAATCCCTGCACTGGGGACTCCAATGGCTTCCAGGATAATAATTAGCATAATAATTCCTGCGCCCGGTACAGCAGCCGTTCCGATTGATGCCAGAACAGCTGTGAGTACAATGGTAAGTTGTGCGCCGAGGGTGAGGTCCATTCCCAACGTTTGGGCGATAAATACAGCAGCAACTGCCTGATAAAGGGCGGTGCCATCCATGTTAATCGTCGCCCCAAGGGGAAGGACAAATGAGGAGACCTCTTCGGAAACGCCTAGCTCATCTTCACACCTTTCCATTGTAACGGGTAGTGTGGCTGCACTGGAACTGGTAGAGAATGCCAATAATTGGGCTGGGGCGATTCCTTGGTAAAACTTTTTTAATGACATATTTGAAAAGATTTTTAACACGGCTGTATAGGTGAACACCATTTGAATGGTCAATCCGATAATCACCACCAGCATATAAAACCCAAGGGCACTGAGCAATTCTAATACATTGTTGAGATTATCTCCTGCAATGGACGTAATGGTATCGGCAATGAGTGCAAATACGCCAATGGGAGCCATGAGCATAATATTATCAACCAGTTTAATGACAAGATCGTTAATCCCTTCCATAAAATCTAATACAGGCCTTGCCTTGTTTTTGGGTATTTGAATAAGGGCTATGCCTATGATTATAGCCACAAAAACAACCTGAAGCATATTTCTATTATTCGAAGCAGAACTAAAGAAATTACTGGGAACCATATCTACGATAGGTTGAAGCGGTCTTCGTTCTTTTATCTGATCGGCAGCTTCTAATTTTCCAGATGCTGCGGATTTGTAGGTTTCTTGAAGCTTTACCTTCATATCCTCCGGTACGGTGTCGCCAGGTTTTAATAGGTTTACAGAAACTAAACCGATAGTAACAGAAATGGCAGTAGTTACTATATAAATTGTAATTGTTTTACCACCAATTCGGGACAATTTTTTTAAGTCCGAAAGGGAAGCGACTCCGGTAATTAATGAAGATAAAACCAGTGGTACGGCAATCAATTTTAACAGATTTATAAATATTTTACCGAATGGTGCTATCCAGTTTGTTGTAAATCCGCCCCAACTATTTGCTGCGGCGAGAACGCCAAAAATGAGTCCAAGTACAAGCCCAATAATAATTTTCCAGTGTAATTCAAGTTTCATGTTTACTCTTTTATGTTATTTAAGAATCCATGTTGGATTCTTTCCGTTTTTTGATTTCATTGTATTTCCTAAAATAAGCATCACCGGCTGAAGAAAAAAAGCCCAATAGTCTATTTTTCTTTCCACCTTTTTCATCAACACGCTTAATGGCCGAATGAGCCGCAGTATCGAATAAATCTTGAATGTGGGCAAATAATTCTCCCACACGTTTTGATAATGGTTTACTCATGGATGAATGTTAATGCTTCTTTAATATCGGTTGTTGGTATTTTACAGGCAAAATCTTGGCAAACATAAAATGTGACTTTGTCACCAATCGTTTCTTGAGTCGCCGTCCATTTTGCCAAAGGAGAAAGGACTGGGGATAATAGATCGGTGTCTTTAAAAAGAAGAATTTTCCCCGGAATATATTCGGACTTCATTCTGGTTAGGGCATCCTGCGTGGCAGGATCACTCCCGGATCCCACTACAACAATTTCTTTTGGATGATCATATTCAAATAAGAATGCTGTCACCATAGAAGTATACCCCGAGGGTGCTCTATTTATTTCATTTGAAAATACTTTAAATGTTTTATCCGCCATTTCAGCCCATTTTATTTCTCCAGTGATCCGTGTCAATTTGAGCAGGTTCATGGCAGCAATAGAGTTTCCAGATGGAATGGCTCCATCGTAACCGGTCATAGCGCGAACAATTAATTTTTCTGTTTGATCACTCCCTAAATAAAAGCCGCCACTTGATTCATTCCAAAATTCCGAAACCATGATATCACTTAGCTGAATGGCATTTTTGAGGTATTCAATTTTGAATGTTGCTTCGTAGAGTTCTAACAAACCCCAGACAAAAAATGCATAATCATCTAAATGGGCGTCCAACCCCGATTTCCCTTTTCGATATCGTTTTTGCAATCTTCCATTTTTATCCATGAGGTTATTAAAAATAAACTTTGCACTTTTTTCAGCGGATTCAATAAGCACATTATCTTGGAAAGCCACACCAGCTTTGGCCATAGCTGCAATCATTAACCCATTCCAATCCGTAAGTATTTTATCATCTTTTAAAGGATGAATTCTTTTTTCTCTGACATGAAATATTTTCTCACGAATCTGTGAGATTTTTTTGAGATCTTTTGAATTTGAAATGGGTGTCTTCAAATGGAAGATATTATTACCTGTGGATTGGCCAGAGGCTTCATCCTTGAAATTCCCTTCCGGTGTCAAATTAAATATATTCTGGATGAATTGGGTATCTTCCTCGCCAATAATAGATTGTAATTCTTGAATGGTCCATATATAAAAAAGGCCTTCTTCACCTTCGCTGTCAGCATCTTCAGCGGAGTAGAATCCACCTTTCGCATCGGTCATATCCCGCTGTACATATGTCAAAATTTCTTCAGCAGTCTTTTTATATTCGGGCTTCCCTGTGATTTGAAATGCCTCTGTATATGCCATAACCAACATAGCCTGATCATAAAGCATTTTTTCAAAATGGGGCACCAGCCATTCTTTATCGGTGGCATAGCGGTGGAACCCATAACCTACATGATCAAAAATGCCACCCAACCGCATTTCTTGCAATGTTTTTTCAACCATTTTCAGTGCTGTTTTATCGTCCGTCATATGATGATATCGAAGCAAATACACTAAGTTATGGGGTGAGGGGAATTTAGGTTGTGTCCCAAAACCGCCATGGTTTTTATCATAACGATTTACAAATTGGGAATAGGTTTCCTTTAATATTGCTTTTGATAAAGGAGTTCCTAATTCTTTTGTATTCGATTTTACTAAGTATTCATTAATCTTTTCCGCTGATTGAATCAATTCAGCCCGCCTGTTTTTCCATGCCTCGGCGATAGAAGGGAGGAGTTCCATCATGCCGGGACGGCCAAAACGGCCATTTTTGGGGAAATAAGTTCCGGCAAAAAACGGCTCCTTATCCGGTGTCATAATAATGGTAAGAGGCCATCCACCGCGCCCGGTCATGGCTTGGCAAACGGACATATAAACATGATCAATCTCAGGAAGTTCTTCCCGATCCACTTTGATGGAAATAAAATTTTTGTTCAATAATTGAGCAACTTGCTCATCTTCGAATGATTCGTGTGCCATTACATGGCACCAATGACAGGTGGAATATCCGATGGAAAGAAAGATTGGTATGTCTAGCTCAGCTGCTTTTTGAAATGCTTCATCCCCCCAGGGATACCAATCTACTGGATTATTTTTATGCTGTAGTAAATATGGGCTCGACGATTCTGCTAGTCGATTCACGTATGTTTCCTTTTGATTTGGATCATCATGATTGGGTTGACCCCATAGAAATGGTATCTGCCCAATTAAAACTGTTATGGAAATTAATTGTTTTAAAATAATGCCGATGCTTGTATTTCGCATGGTGTGAAATTAATTTCATTGCTTCAAGTTAACCAAGTCAGAAGCAACATATGATTCATTTAGTCGTTATCCTCTTATATCTCTTCACTTTGATTGGGATTGGTATGTACAAAGCCGGTAAAATTAAGACCCAATCTGATTTTGCTGTGGCCGGACGATCCTTACCACCCTGGGTACTGGTGGGTACCATGTTAGCCACATGGATGGGCACAGGATCTATCTTGGGTAATGCGGGAAAAACTTACGAAACAGGTATGGCCGCTCTCATTCTTCCCCTTGGCAGTATTTTAGGAATTGTCTTGCTCACAAAAATTGCGGGTAAAGTAAGGGCTTTTGAAAAATTTACCGTACCGGAAATTTTAGGAGATCGGTTTGGCCCGGGCGCAAGGATGCTTTCTGTCATTGCCCTTGTGATTGCCTACATGGTGATTGTGAGTTATCAATTCAATGCAGGAGGTGCTGTATTGAACACAGTTTTAATGGATGAAGCGGGTAATTCCCTCATTAGTATTCAAACAGGAACCATCATTGCAGCCATCTTTATCATCGCATATACGATGTTGGCGGGACTTGTGAGTGTTGCCTATACAGATGTAGCCAATGGAATAATCATCATTTTTTCATTTGTAATTGCTATTCCAATATTTCTTGCTCAAGCCGGTGGATTCTCCGGTATGGCGGCTTCATTTGAAGCCATGGGTAAACCGGAGCACATGAACTTTTTTGGTGTGTATTCCACCATGGATATTATCAATTTTTGTCTGCCGCCTTTTCTGCTAATCATGGGCGATGCCAATATGTATCAGCGGTTTTTTGCTAGCAAGACTGCAGAGGGGGCAAAATCTGCAACAAAAGTTTTAATCTTCGCAGTGCTTCTTGCGGAATTGATGATTATTTTTTCTGCATGGGTAGCTTCCAGTATGATTCCCGATGCAGAAGTGGGTAAGTACGTTTTGATTTATGCTGCTCATAAACTATTACCCACATTCCTGGGTGCTATTATGATGACAACAATTGTGGGTATTATTATTTCCACCGCTGATAGTTTTCTACTCGTTCCTGCCACGACACTTATGCGGGATGTTTATTTGAATTATATTAATCCGAACGCTGATGAAAAAAAGATTGTATTATTGAGTCGATTGCTTGTTCTTGGATTAGGCATTATTGCTTATATCGTATCATTGGGGTTTGCTAAATCAGCTGGATTTTTTGAGCGTGCACTCTATGCCTATACTATTTATGGTGCAGCCATTACGCCCAGTCTGGTGGCAGCATTGTTCTGGAAGGGGGCGACAAAAGAAGGGGCAGTCGCTTCTATTATAACGGGGACAGTTACCACTTTATTGTGGAAGGAGGCGACCTTTATTCAAACAATTATTCCACAGAATATATATAATAATATGGATGAAGTATTACCAGCCATTACTTTGTCAGTAGTTTCCTTGGTGGTTGTCAGCTTATTGACAAAAAAGAATTAAGTCCGTGTAATTAAAGGGGGATTATTTTTCAAAGGAGAATCTTGGCTCGGTTCTATTTCCCGTCTATAATATTCAAATGTTTTGCCGGTTCCTTGCCAGTTGTCTATGCGATCAACAATCCGAATATCGCCCGTAAATCGTGCGGATACACCATTGATTACATGGCCCGTAATAAAATTAATCCCATCTTTTTTCTTTGCCCAACTCAGAAATACCCGTTTTAACATTTTGGCGTAGCCGTTCCCTTTATACTCCGATTGAATCACAAAGGCATATGTATAAAGTGTATTCCCCTTTCCGAAATTTTCATCCAATCGGGCCCAGGGCTCATTACTAAGCGTCTCTAAAGGGACACCAATTATGTAGCCAATAATTTCATCTCTATATCGGGCAATGAAGGGTAAAGATCCGGATTTATTAAAATATTTGTGAATAGTAGCATTAGTGAGAATTGCTTTATCACCATAATCCTTTGCTAAAGACTTGGATATTTCTATCAATTGAGGGAAGTCATCTTTTCCCGTATGTTTTATTAATTCAATTTGAAACACACCGCTGGAGGCAATGATTTTGGAATCTGAATTAGGTAAGTTAGAAATAGAAAGTTGATCCATAGGGGGTGAATTTAATCGATGTGAACAGTTTTTCTAATAAACTATACAATCCTTTTTCAGGTTCCGGTCAACCCAAAGTAAATTCTTAGCTAATGAAATCATTTAATTCGCGACTTTCAGATGTTATAAGGGAAAAAGGAAGCCATCTTTGCGTGGGACTGGATATGAATCCAGAAGGATTAGGTTCGACGAGTTCTTCCTTAAATGAATTGAAAGCACATGCTTATAAAGTCATTGATGCAACACAGGATTTAGCTGCTGCATTCAAGCCGAATTTGGCTTTTTTTGAACGATGGGGGAGCGCCGGTTTTAGATGGCTGGAAGAAACCATGGAATATTTCGATAATGAGAATATTATCATTGGTGATGCAAAAAGAGGAGATATTGGTAATACGGCCAAACAATACGCCCATAGTTTATTCAGTCATTTTGGATTTGATGCGGTAACATTGAACCCATATATGGGGCAGGATTCTATCACACCATTTACAAACAATCCTGAAAAGGGCGTCTTTATTCTGTGTCGAACATCCAATCCTTCTGCTGTTGATTTTCAAAATCAACCTATTGGGGATGAAATGTTGTTCGATAAAGTAGCTAAAATGGCCGTTGATTGGAACAGCAACGATAATGTAGGATTAGTCGTTGGCGCCACCGCGCCGGAAGAAATTAGCCGTATACGGAAGCAGGCACCGGGACTGCCATTTTTAATTCCCGGAATCGGGGCACAGGGTGGAGACTTAAAACGAAGTATGAAAGATGGGAATACAGACGGCATTGCATTAATTAATGTTTCAAGAGGAATTAGTTTTGCCGGCGATCTCAGTGAAAAAGCCATTCGGAATGCGGCACAAAACTATGTAGACCAAATGAAGGGAATTACGAGTGAGTCGTGATGACTATTTAAATATTTTTAGAGAAACTGGGGCACTATTAGAGGGGCATTTTGTTCTCACCTCCGGGCGGCATAGCCCATCTTATTTTCAATGTGCCAAGGTACTCCAGTACCCACAGTATTTATCCATGTTTTCCCAAAAAATATCGGATCATTTTGAAAGCTTAGACATTGATACGGTAATTTCTCCCGCGGTGGGGGGAATTGTAATCGGAACGGATGTGGGAAGGGTTATGGGAAAGCGTACCATTTTCGCCGAAAGGGAAAATGGAAAAATGACCCTTCGAAGAGGATTTACGATTAAACCGGTGGAAAAGGTATTGGTTGTGGAAGATGTCATAACCACAGGCGGATCTGTAAAAGAAGTAATGAATGTAGTCGAAGCGTTTGGCGGAATCGTAATGGGGGTGGCTGTGATCGTTGACCGAAGTAATGGGTCAGTCGTTTTGCACAAAAACCAATTCTCATTAGTTCCCATGGAAGTTTTAAGTTATGAAGAAAGTGAAATCCCGGAGGAATTGGCAGCAATTCCAACGACAAAACCAGGAAGTAGGAGTTTGAAGAAGTGAAAAAAATAATCAGTTTGATATGGATTGGAGTCTTATTCATGAGTTGTGCAAAAGATAATGATGTGGCGGTAATATCCACACCGTTTGGCGATATGGTTGTAGAATTATATCCAGAAGTTGCCCCTTACCACGTTGAAAATTTTCAAATATTAGCCAAAGAAGGGTATTTTGATGGAACTACATTTCATCGTGTTGTCCCCGGTTTTATGATTCAAGGTGGTGATCCTAATTCGAAGGATAATGACCGGATAAATGATGGTACAGGAGGCAGGGCAGGAAAATATTTCGGCCTTGGTCGTGAAAATGATCCTGATTCATGGTTGGTTCCTGCTGAGTTTAATGATTCTCTCCATGTGAGGGGCACGTTATCCATGGCAAGGACTCGGAATCCAAATAGTGCGTCGAGTCAGTTTTTTATCTGTCATGCACCTCAACCAGCATTGGATCATCAATATACTGTTTTTGGAAAAGTTATTTCTGGGATGGACGCGATTGACCAGATTGCCAATGCCAACACACCAATTCGTGAAAATAGAATGTATCAAGGACCCGATGGTGATAATCCATTTGAAAAAGTGGAAATGTCTGTGAAAATCATGAAACAAAGCGAGGCGTTGAAAGACTAAATGCCCAGGCCAATCATTGGTCTTGCTTTAGGAGGAGGGGGTGCAAGAGGGGCAGCCCATGTTGGTGCCCTGACTATTTTGCATCAACATAAAATACCGATTCATCAGATTGCAGGAACCAGTGCTGGTGCTGTCGTGGGTGCCATGTATGCCGCAACGCTCGATCCAAAATGGGTTGAAAAGCGATTTCGGGAATTCATAAAGAGTGATCTCTTTAGAGGACTGGGGACGGATCGTATTTCAAATAAGCCAACTTCGTCAAGTTCAGCTTTTAATCAGGTTGCTAAAAAGTTGAAAGATCAAATGGTGCTGGCTATGTCATTGCATCGGAATTCGATCATTAAAAAAAAGCGTTTAAAAGATGCATTTGATTTTTTAATTCCGGTAAAAACATTTGAAGAATTAAAGATTCCATTGAAAGTTATTTCCACGGATTTAAATACATGCCAGCCTGTGGTTTACGATTCGGGTGATTTGATAGAAGCAGCCACCCGAAGCGGGACAATCCCAGGGTTTGTGGAGCCAACCGAAGTGAATGGACAACTTTTGGTGGACGGTGGCGTAAGTGTCCCCTTGCCCACGACCATTATCAGAAATGATGTTGATTTATTAATTGGTATTGATATTCGCCGCCGTGGTATGAAACCTTTGGATGAAATAAACATATATGAAATTATGATGCGGTCGGACTTGTCCACTTACCAAAACCTCATAAAACATTTTTCACGGGAGGCTGATATATTAATCAGTCCAGATGTCAAAAATTATCAATGGTCCGATTTCGATCAATTTGATTATTTTTTTAATGAAGGTATTCAATCTTGTGAAAATGCAATTTTGACAATTCAACGACAGATTAATCAAAGAAAAGGACTTAGTTTTCGCCTCAAACAATGGTTTGGTCACCATAATTAATACACTTACCTTCGACCCGATTTGTGAAAAAAATATAGATAAATGAATAGATTTATAAAAACAATTATTCTCATAGGCCTTTTTAGTATTTCCCATCTCTGGGGACAATTTGAAAGTCCGGTAACCCTCTCAGCGAAAGCAGAATCTTCTGTCCGTGCTGGTGAAGTTGTTAATATTATCGTGAAGGCAGAAATGGATGCGGAGTGGAAAATATATGCGCTTCGGGATCAAGGTGAAGGGCCCATCGCCACACGAGTAGTTGTTACGGGAGAAATAATTGAAGCGTCAGGTTTGGTCTGGGAGGATGAACCGGTTGAAAAATATGATGATGGATTTTTAACCACGACCCGAACGCATCAAGGGGGTGCCATTTTTAAAGCACCGATTTTGGTAAAATCGGATTTGTCCCCTGGAAAATATAATTTATCAGTCAATGTTCTTTTTCAGGTATGTAATGCATCCCTGTGTTATCCGCCAAAGGAAGAAGTATTGACCATCACGGTCACCGTAGAGGGTGGGACAGCCAGAGATGATCGCACTGACATGGTTTTGGTCGCCGATGTTTTTGATGATTTTGGAAATATCAATCTGGATGCCGCCATTGATGAGGGGTTTTTCTCATTTGTTATATTGGCATTCTCCATGGGGCTTCTTGCCCTGTTAACCCCTTGCGTTTTTCCCATGATTCCGATAACTGTTTCCTTCTTTACCCATCAGGGTGAAACAGGGAAAGGGAAACCCATTACCAATGCAATCATTTATACTTTAGGGATTATTGCTACATTTTCTATCCTCGGTATTATATTGGCATTGACATTGGGTGCTTCTGGCGCCAACCAGTTGGCGGCCAATCCGTGGGTGAATATTTTTATTGCTGCATTGTTTATTTATTTTGCCCTATCTCTTTTTGGGATGTACGAAATTGAACTTCCATCCGCATTACGTCAGTATTCACTGAAACAAGAGGGGCGAGGCGGCGTTATGGGAACCCTTTTTATGGCCGTCACCTTTACATTGACCAGTTTTACATGTACCGTGCAGTTTGTCGGGCTTCTTTTAGTCGCAGCTTCTCAAGGTCAATGGTTTTGGCCCATGATCGGCATGGTTGTTTTTAGTGCTGCATTTGCATTGCCATTTTTCTTTTTAGCACTTTTTCCACAATATTTAGCTAAAATGCCAAAATCCGGTGCCTGGTTAAATTCTGTGAAAGTGGTCATGGGGTTTTTAGAATTGGCGGCGGCTTTCAAGTTTATTAGTAACACCGATTTGGTTTGGGGTTGGGGTTTCTTCTCTCATAATACCGTTTTAGCTGTCTGGGCTGTATTGATGCTTCTAACGGGTATTTATCTTTTGGGGAAAATACAATTGCCTCATGATTCACCCATTGCTTCCATTAGTGTTCCCAGACTCATGTTAAGTACGGTATTTTTGACTTTCGGTTTGTATCTCACTTCTGGTCTTTTTGGCCAAAAAATTCATGGTTTGATATATTCCTATTTACCGCCCATTGTTGAAAGTGAATCCGGTGCGGTGCGCACGAATGGTGCATCCATCGCAGAGGAATTTAATTGGTATCGGAATTTAGACGAAGGGCTTGAAAAAGCGAGAGCAACAGGAAAATCAGTATTTATTGACTTTACAGGATATACCTGTACAAATTGCCGGTGGATGGAAGCGAATACATTTACGAAGACCGAAGTGAAACATCGGTTTGGCGAAATGATTCTTGTGCAGCTTTATACAGATGGGGGCCCGAACCATCGGGAAAATCAGCAATATGAAATAGATCGATTCGGAACGGCAGCATTACCATTTTATGTAATTTTAAGTCCCGATGATGATATAATAACCACTTTCCCAGGAATGACACGCAGTCTTGATGATTTTTTGGATTTTTTGGATAAAGGATTAGCAGGATAGAAAGATGATTAAAATGAGAATAATTTTATGGATGACCATATTAATTGCTATCGGTTGTGGTCAAAAAGAAAAAATGAAGGAAGCAACCCGGCCCAGCGAAATTGTAAACAAAATGATGAGCACTGATAAAAGTAAACGGCCGGATTATGCCATCAAAGCACCGGATTTTACACTGCGTACCGTTCAGGGTGAATTATTCAAATTAAGTGAAAACCGCGGTAAAGTAATTATGCTCAACTTTTGGGGAACATGGTGTGGGCCCTGCCGTCGGGAAATTCCCGATTTTAATAAATTACATGCGAAATATCAAAAAGATGGTTTGAAAATTGTTGGTATTACAATTACTTCTGGTTCTGCAAAAAATATTCTCGATTTTATGAATGACTGGGATATGGAATATACTGTACTTACAGATATAGATAATAATGAAACACAAAAAGTAACGAGTGATTATGGCCGAGCCATCGGAAAACCCATAACGGGTATTCCCACCACATTAATCATTGATAAAGAAGGATATATCGTGAAGGGATATGTCGGGCCGCGGAGTGAGGAAGTATTTTATAAAGATTTACAACCACTTCTTTCTTCCTCTTAATACCTTAATACTTTTTGAGTGTAATATAAATATCACACGACCAAAATTCATTTGCCAATGAAGGTCCACATGACAATCTATAAAGTTTCTGGAACGATTTTATGAAACCTATATTTCTATTTATTGCTCTCAATTTATCCTCACTATTTGCCGGGGAATACTGGCAACAGTTTGTCCGCTATCAAATGGATGTAAAACTGGATACCGCAGCCCATACCATTGGTGGCCATTCAACCATTAAATACGTAAACAATTCCCCAAATGAATTGGATCACATTTATATTAATCTTTATGCCAATGCCTTCCAGGTAGGGACGGTGAAACATCGGGAATACATGGCCAAACTCGGCCGCGCCAGCCGGATTGCCAAATTCAGGAAAGGGATGGAAAAATATTTATCTAATTATGATATCAGCAATTTCTCCATTGACATGGATGGGAGCGTGATTGCCGATACTTTCAAAATAGAAGATACCATTTTATCTGCTGATCTATCCCAACCTTTGGCTCCGGGAGATTCTCTTATCATTGCCCTGGATTGGACCCAGCATGTGGGGGAATTCTCTGAACGGGCCGGACGAGTTGGTGTCCAATATAATTTTGCCCATTGGTATCCGAAAATGGTGGTCTATGATGAAAATGGCTGGTTCGATGAACCTTTCCATGCTGAGGGAGAATTCTATGGAGAATTTGGCACATTTGATGTAACCATGGATGTACCCAAAGGATATATCATCGGTGCCACAGGTGTGGTTTCAAAGGGGGATCCGGGATGGGAAGAAGTGCGGGTGGATACGAGTCAAAAATTTTCAGATTGGCTGAAAGAATTCAAGAAGAACCGCATGGAATATGATTCCACCGAAAGACGGGTGGTGTCTTTTCATGCAGAAAATGTTCATGACTTTGCTTGGGTCACCACACCTAATTTTTTATACGAAAGTGGAGAGTGGAATGGGGTTGCGGTCCATGCCCTTTTCAATCAAAAAAATGGTAAAAAGTGGACCCAAAAAGCGGTAGCCCGGACCGAGCGTGCCATCCAATGGCTCAGTACACAATTCGGCATGTATCCTTATCCGCAAGTGACCAATACAGACCGCCTCGCCGGGGGCGGTATGGAATATCCTATGCTGGTCATGGATGGCAGCGAATCTGAAGGATTGATCTTCCACGAAGTGGGACACATTTGGTTTTACGGCATCCTTGCCAATAATGAAGTGCGTGAAGCGTGGATGGACGAGGGGTTTACGTCGTTTCAAACGCGATGGTATATGATGGATCGGTATGGTGATCACGGGTTTGATCTGGAAGGTGGTAAGCGCTATAAAGATTGGCAGAAAAAACACTGGCGCTTTAACAGCAGTTTGGGGAATTCCCAATGGGGAATGATCAGTTTTATGGCCAGTGGTCAAGATGAACCGATTAGTCGCTCCACCTATATGTTTAAGGGCAGCCGTGCTGCCGGTGCCAATGCCTACACAAAGCCATCTCTCATGCTGGATGAGCTGAAATATATATTAGGTGAAGAAATATTTACCCAGGGTATGCAGGAATATTACCGCCGTTGGAATCTGAAGCATACCAATGAAAAACGATTTATTGATGCCATGGAAGATGTAAGCGACCAGGACTTGGATTGGTTTTTTCGACCTTGGCTCCATGATACACGATTATTGGATTATGGCATCAAAGGATGGGAGAAAAAGAAAAAATCGGATGGGTCATGGGACGTGACATTAAATATTGTACGTAAAGGGAAACGGGATATGCCCCAACTTGTGGAAACCACGCTAAAGGATGGTACCACCCATCGCATTTGGTGGACCAACCATAAATTCCGGACCAGTGATTCATTCACCTATAATGTTCCCAGTGAACCACAATCGGCTATGCTGGATCCCGATGCCCAAACAATGGATATCGATTTCAGAAATAATTCCACGGGTAAAATGCAGTCAGAAAAAATGTTTTATCGGCCGGGGATGCGATACCAACCTCGAAATCGAATGGTAAAACAATGGCATCCAACTGTCCATTATCTCGAAAAAGATGGAGTCATGCCCGGACTCAGGTTGCGGAAATCATATGGGTTATTAGAAAGTGTTATGACCGATATTAATGTTGGGACTGAGACAGGAAACGTATTTTGGAAAGTCTCCGGTTGGAATAGGCATTTGTTTAAAGGGATGGATAAAAATTACTTTCATGCATATGATTTGGGTGGTGTAAGTGGTTATGGTTTGAATTCTGAAAAACGACTCAATGCAACTAACCCGATCTATGGTATTAAAAGTGTCGAATCGGGATTTTATGTGACCAATGCTGTGGATACGAGCAGAACCAATTTATATGATATTGGTAAAACTGTTGTTTTCTTCACCAAACTAAACGCTTACTTAGGGCCTATTTCTAACCAAGTCGTTTTTGATTTTGCACCGGGCGGAATCTCAGATTGGACTTTCAGTCGTTTAACTATTACAGAATCATTTGATCAAAGTTTTGGGTTGTTCGGTGCAAGGTTTAGAGGCATTTATGGAAAAATGTGGGCCGATGACAAAGGAGTTCCGAATCAAGAAAGATACACCGTAGAAGGGGCCGGATCCGGCACCATGTACGAAAAACCATATCTTCGAGATGCATCCAGTTTTTATGGTGACACAGATTTAAGGAATCAATATCATTTAGCCGGTGATGCCAACCTCCGCGCTTTTGGAAATCAAGGATTTGGTGGCGTAGAAAATGTATTCACAACAACTTTCGAAGGCTATTTAACCAAATCCCTTTTAGGGGTTAAATTCGAACTGGCCACATTCCTGGATGCAGGAACTTTAACGGGATCTAAATTTGAAGTGGGTGATAATGGATTCAACAGTACATCTCTCATTGATTATGGTATTGGAATACGATTGTCTAAAACAGTTTTTGGTCAATCCATATATCTTCGAATTGACAAACCATTAGGTGCAACAATTGATGGAAAATCCATTGAGCATATGAATGAATGGGTATTCAGTTTTCAAAAAAGTATATGATATGGAACCTTCAACAACGGATTGCATTAGAATAAACATTATGAAACAAAGGAATCTGATGAAAAAAATAATTTTTATGATATTATTGGTTGGAAGTATTTCAGGCCAAAATTCAATATTAAAACAATTTAGCGATGCATTCGCCGATATAGCTGAAAAAGCAAATCCGGCGGTTGTCACCATTCTAACCGAGAAAAAAGTGGATCTCAGTCAACTACACGGGCAACTGCCGCAAGACAATGATTTCTTTAAATTTTTTGCCCCACGTATGCCTAGACAACGTAGATATAAATCAACGGCCCTTGGATCTGGTGTGATTGTTAATTCCCGTAAAGGATATGTGATTACCAATAACCATGTGGTGGACGATATGGATGAAATTACCGTGCGGTTATTGGACAAGACAGAGTATAAAGCAACGGTGGTGGGCCGTGATCCCAAATCAGATTTAGCGGTATTGCAAATTGATGCACGGGGCCTTACGGATTTAGATTTTGGCAATTCGGATAAACTCCGGGTAGGCGAATGGGTCATTGCAGTAGGGAGCCCATTTTCGGCTAATTTAAGTCATACGGTAACGGCTGGGATTGTTTCTGCCAAAGGCAGGGGGAATATCATTCAAGGTGATGTGTATGAAGATTTTATCCAGACCGATGCCGCCATTAACCCGGGGAATAGTGGGGGAGCCCTTCTGAATTCCGCCGGTGATTTGATTGGCATTAATACAGCCATTTATACCAACAGTTTTGACCGCAGTAACAAAGGGGTTGGCTTTGCTATCCCATCCAATATGGTGAAACGGGTTATGGCTGATTTAATTCAACATGGTAAAGTATTGCGATCCTGGATTGGGGTACAGATTCAGCCACTGAATGATTCCTCTGCTCGTGCCATGGGATTAAAATCCCCCGATGGCGCATTGGTATCGGATGTGGTTAAAGATGGTCCCGCTAAAAAGGCCGGTGTAAAAACAGGTGATGTGATTATAGAATTCAATGATGTGCGGGTGAAGAATGTTGATCATCTTAGAAATACAGTATCCGCATCGAAACCAGATAAAAGATATGATTTGATTGTCATTCGCGACGGTAGAAAAAAGACGCTTAAAGTGACTTTAGAAGAAATGCCCGGCGATGAGGTGCTGGCTGCAACGAGCCGTCCGGCCCAAACGAATGAATTGGGTATTCAAGTCGCAGAATTGACACGGGCACTCATGAGAGAATATAATATCGACACCAACGAAGAAGGAGTGGTTGTAACTGCCGTTTCTGATGGGAGTATTGCAGCAGAAGCGGGGATTCGTATGGGTGACCTTATTACCAGAGTCGGAACCAAAAGATGCAATTCGCCAAAAGATTTTCAAGCGCTTTTAAAAGAAACACAAAAGCGAAATATGGTTATGCTTCATTTGAAGCGAGATGGTGTAGCCCGATATATGACACTCGAATTAGACGATTAATTTTAAATAATATTTTAGGGTAAAAGGGTCATGGCAGCATGGCCCTTTTTTATTATCTATTCCCCTTTGTTTACAGACGAGAGAAAGATTAATTTTCGCACCCCCAAAATTGGGGTTTATAATAGAAATATGATAAAACGCGTCAATCCACAAGTAGACTTCATCGCCATCGAGCACAAAGTCCTCGATTTCTGGAAAGAGAATGATATTTTCCAGAAACGGCGGGATGCCAATGCAGGCAAACCGAAATGGTCCTTTATCGACGGACCCATTACGGCGAATAATCCCATGGGTGTGCACCATGCCTGGGGTCGAACTTTAAAAGATTTATACAACCGTTACAAGGCCATGGATGGCCATGAACTTCGCTATCAACAGGGGTTCGACTGTCAGGGACTTTGGGTAGAAGTGGAAGTGGAAAAAGAACTGGGTTTCAAATCCAAGCGAGAAGTGGAAGAGTTTGGTATTGAAAAATTTGTGAATATGTGTAAAGAGCGAGTTCGCAAATTTTCTGGTGTGCAAACGGAACAGTCTAAACGACTGGGGTATTGGATGGACTGGGATAACTCTTATTACACCATGTCGGATGAAAATAATTATGCCATTTGGGGCTTCTTAAAAAAACTATTTGAAGCGGGTAAAATTTATCGCGGTACCGATGTGGTACCATGGTCCGGGCGGTCCGGGACCTCTTACTCACAGATGGAAATTATTGAAGGGCGGAAATTGGTAGCTCATAAATCTGTTTTTGTGCGATTTCCTCTTCGTGATAAAAAGAATGAATATCTTCTGGTGTGGACCACAACCCCTTGGACATTAACATCAAATGTAGTGGCAGGGGTCAATGGCAATCTGGATTATGTAAAGCTCAAAGCCAAGGATGGCGCAATTTATTATTTTGCCCAGGAAAACTTAGAATTCAAACGTCTGGATAAACAGTTTAAAGAAAAGAAACAATGGATTGAGGGCGTCCCCAAACTCAAAACCATCGCCCAAATATTTAAAGAACGGGGCGGTTACGAAATCCTTGGGACTATTAAAGGATCGGACATGGTTGGGTGGACTTATGGTGGCCCCTATGATAAATTTGAAGCACAGTCCGAACCGGGTGGTTTCCCCATCGTAAATGAAAAATTAAAAGAAGATAGGTCTTCCGGGAAATCTCAGCATCAAGTGGTGGATCCGGGGAAGGATAATATGGGGAGCGATATTGTGGTAGCAGGCGAAGGAACCGGCATCGTTCACATGGCACCCGGATGTGGTGATATTGATAACAAGATTGGAAAAAAATTCGGATTGGTGAACATAGCACCTTTGGATTCAGAATCAAAATTTATAGATAAGTTCGGCTGGCTCACGGGTAAATCTGCCACTGACAAGGAAACGACCCAGGCCATTATTGATGATTTAAAAGAACGAGAATATTTAGTTTATGTGGAAGAATACCCACACGTTTATCCTCACTGTTGGCGATCGGGCGACGAACTGGTTTTCCGATTGGTTGATGAATGGTATATCAATATGGATTGGCGGGATAAAATCAAAAAAGTAGTGGATGACATTAATTGGATTCCTGAATGGGGCGGTGAACGGGAGCACGAATGGTTGGATAATATGAGCGATTGGATGATATCCAAAAAACGGTTCTGGGGGTTGGCGCTACCCATTTGGACCTTCGAAGATGAGTCCTATTATGTGGTGGGATCCAAAGAAGAGTTAAAATCATTGGCTGTTGAAGGGTGGGATGAGTTTGAAGGGAATAGTCCCCATCGACCGTGGATCGACAAAGTGAAAATTAAACATCCGGAAACAGGACTAATCGGCACCCGTGTTTTGGATGTGGGCAATCCATGGTTGGATGCAGGCATTGTGCCTTTTTCAACGCTGAGATACAATAACGATAAAGAATATTGGAATGAATGGTTTCCCGGTGATTTTGTTACAGAATCTTTTCCCGGACAGTTTAGAAATTGGTTTTATTCACTGCTGGCTATGTCCGCATTGCTGGAAGAAAAAGCACCATTCAAAACAGTGCTGGGTCATGCCTTGGTAAAAGCAGAAGATGGCAGAGATATGCATAAATCCTGGGGGAATGCGATCTGGTTTGATGATGCAGCAGAAGAAATGGGCGTGGATGTGATGCGGTGGATGTATGCGTCCCAAAATCCGGAACATAATTTATTATTTGGCTATCACCATGGTGATGATGTTCGCAAAAAACTGATTCAGCTTTGGAATTCTTATTCCTTTTTTGCCACCTACGCTGCCGTGGATGGGTTTGACCCCAGTAAGGGCAGTATTGAGGATGCAGATCTGAACATTATGGATCAGTGGATATTATCGAAATTACATTTGTTCATCAAAGATTCAAGAGAAGCAATGGATCAATTTCGATCTGATTTACTCATGAAAAAGTTTGATCTTTTCTTGGATGAACTTTCTAATTGGTATATCCGCCGCAGCCGCCGCCGATTCTGGAAAAGTGAGGATGATGGTGACAAACAGGCTGCATATGTGGTGTTATATGAAGTATTGACGAATGTGATTAAAATTTTGGCACCCGTATTGCCATTCGTTACGGAAAACATTTTTCAGAATTTGGTGAGGAATCTGGATAGTGCTGCACTTGAGAGTGTCCATTTATGTGATTACCCGATATCGGATGAAAGTAAAATTAATTTAGATCTCATGGATAAAGTGGATGCCCTTCGCCGGGTTGTAGAACTGGGTCGGTCTGCTCGGAATAAAGCGAATTTAAAAATCCGACAACCCTTGGCTGAGTTATCCTTTACTGTCAAAGATGATGGTGTGGCTGATTTTATTTTTGAACAGCAAAATGTGGTATTGGATGAATTGAATGTTAAATCGCTTCATCACGCTGAGTCAGAATCAGATTTGATTCGCTATATTATTAAGCCCAATCTGCCTTTGTTGGGGAAAAAATTTGGAAAAATGCTGCCGCAAATCCGAAATTATTTAAAGGATGCGGATGGGGATCAGATTTTGAATGATATCCGCACCCAAAAGAATTATACATTTGATTTGAATGGAGAAAGCATCATTTTAATTAGAGACGATTTGTTGATTGATACGGAATCTGCCGAGGGGTTTACATCCTCCGGTGACGATCATGTGACGGTTGGTCTCACGATAAAATTGACGGAAGAATTGGTTCAGGAAGGCATCGTAAGGGATGTAATTAGACAGGTGCAAACCATGCGAAAAAATGCTAATTTCGCCGTCGAAGATCGTATCATAATTTATGGATTGCTCGAGGGTCCTGTTGGTGAAGCCATACGGTCATTCGAAGGATTTTTTAAAAATGAAGTATTAGCTGTTGAACTTATTGAAGAAGATCAATCTGGGGAGTTTAGTGACGCATTTCAAATTGGTGATCAAAAAGTTCAGTTGGGTTTAAAACGTGTAAAATTTTGAAAGGAAGTGTGAAGTGACAAAAAAATATTCTAAAACAAAATTGAAAAAGTTCCAAAAACTCATTGAAGAAAAAATGGGTTATGTCCATAATGAAGTGGAAACAATTAAAGAAGGCGTGGGTACGGCTACTAATAAGCAGGGTGGTCTTACACCGGACTCCATTTATAGTAACCATATGGCGGATGCAGGAACGGATTCCCATGAGCAGGAAAAAAACTTTATGTTCATGAATCGTGGCAGTGATTATTTCGGCAAACTCGAAATCGCATTAGAACGGATCAAAGATGGTACGTTTGGTGTGTGTAACATTTGTGAAGAACTTATTGTAGAAGAACGGATGATCGAAGTTCTGAATGCCACAAAATGTGTTGGCTGCAAAGAAACAGAAAAGCTCGGCTTATAATGAGAATATTGTTTGTGAGTGCCATCTTGGTGTTCGCAGACCAAATTACAAAGGGCATGGTTCGGAGCACCATGTCTTTGTATGAATCCATTCCGGTTATTACGGATTTTTTTCATATCACTTATGTGACGAATGACGGCATGGCATTTGGGTTAAATTTCCCCTTTGGTATTTATGTTTTTTCAGGTATATCCATTCTTTTTACTGGTTTCCTATTTTGGTATTTATGGACAATCCAAGATCATGGTTTAATTATTCGAACCGGGATTGCATTAATCCTGGCCGGTGCCATTGGCAATTTGATTGACCGTGTTTTTATGGGGGAGGTTGTGGATTTTCTTGATTTTATGGTTGGAGATTATCATTGGTATGTCTTTAACATTGCCGATTCCTGCGTAACAGTGGGGATGGGGTTTGTTCTATATGATTCACTTATTTTGGAACGAAAGAGATTAGCGTAAGCGGGTTGAACCCAATGATCCTTTTGGCCAAGGGTGGAGAAAATATCCGCCTGGATAAATTTCTCTCTTCCCACTTGTCTGATTTAAGTCGGACCCAAATCCAAAAAATGGTAAAGGAGGGTCTGGTATTAGTAAATGGGGAACCATCCAAAGTTGGATTAAAGCTGGATGGATC
>CATMGX010000001.1:0-85528 GCA_950067765.1 uncultured Fidelibacterota bacterium | reverse complement strand
CGTACTATTAAACTCTGCTCCTCCCTGGCAGCGTGGTATTCCGCATTTTCCTTAAGATCTCCATGACTAGCTGCATCTCTAATCTTTAATGAAGTCTCTCTCTTTAATTTATCAATAGATTTCATTTCCTTTTCCAATGCGCGGTATGTATCCCGCAAAATCAAAGTCGCCATATTGACATTCCTATTCTTGATCGGATTAAATAAATTGTTTGATTGAGATTGCAATGATCTGCAATTCAGGATAAAAATTAAGTCAAAGAAAAAGCCCAATCAAGTGCTTGTTTCTCGTCGTCTTGCATGGATATCTACAGAATATTTTTAAATCCTCTGGAAACGTAAAAGAAAAAGCCTCAACTTCCCGACAGGTAACCAAGGCTTTTCGAGTGTAGCGGGGGTAGGATTGCCTCATCGGCTAAAGCCGATTTCACCGGTCTCAGGCCCGATACCATCGGGACTTCGGCTCAAACTCGGTTCTCATCCTTTACCCCCACAAACAAAAAACCCGCCAATTAAGACGGGTCTATCGTTAGTAGCGGGGGTAGGATTCGAACCCACGACCTTCGGGTTATGAGCCCGACCTATCTCCACAAACAGAAAATCCCGCTAAGGGGTGTTAATTAATTGTCATCGCAATGCGGAACCCGAAATCGTTAAACTGTTTCTCAGGGGCGAGACTGCTTCGTGCTGCACAGCGGGCGAAACGAATGAGGTGCCGCCATGAGCCACCTCGCGCCACGCGTCGATGCCCATGCTGAGGGCCTATGGGGTTCCGATTTGGTGAGTCCTTATAGTAAACACGATTATACCAATCAGCACACCATTCATGGACACCCTCTGACATATTATAAAGACCGTAGCCATTCGGGCCTTCAGTACCAACGGGTAAATGGAGGGCATCCCGTCCTCCCAAGTGATCTGCCGGCAGATTGTTTCCCCATGGGTACACACTGTTTACTAATCCTCCGCGCGCTGCTTTTTCGCGTTCTGCTTCCGTAGGCAAACGATAATTTTTTCCAGTCAGACCATTTAACCAATCGCAGTACGCAACAGCATCGTACCAACATGTACCAACTACCGGTTGATCGGGATCTCGAAATTTTGATTCACTCCAAAATCGTGGTGGTGAGTGACCCAATATTTTTAAAAAGATTGCATATTCGCGGTTTGTCACTGGATACTTAGCAACAGCATACGAATCCAGCCATACACTATGGCTTGGGATTTCATTTGTTGTACCGTTATTACTTCCCATAAAAAAATTTCCTTCGGGGATTTGGATGATTTCCGGTTCAATGAATTTCGGTTTTTTCATAGTCATCCTAAATTTACCATCACCCCCACAAACAAAAAACCCGCCAATTAAGACGGGTTTCTATTTAGTAGCGGGGGTAGGATTCGAACCCACGACCTTCGGGTTATGAGCCCGACGAGCTACCAGACTGCTCCACCCCGCGTCATGTGTAATTCTTTTGTTAAAAAGTACCTTATCTATCAATTGAAGGCCGGCAAAATTATATCTGTTTACTTTGGAAGACAAATTAATTATCATCCAGAATAGGATATTTTTTTTAGGGTGGATATGGAAAGAGAAAAAGTCTTACGTTTTACCTTCTTAATCAAGTGATAGATATTCACAAGTGTTCGCAGATATTTAGCCTACAAACCATTACAATAAAAGCCCATGGCGCCATCAAATAAACGCATCATTTTAACCACTATCCTCCTCGCTGTTCTATTCATCGGGGGCATCATTTTTAACAGCTTATTCCCCGAGGGGCCCATTTTAGATCCGGTTCCCAACCCCATATCCGATAAAACCCGTACCGAACGATTTAGAGATGAAAATCAATTAACACCCAATCCCCAGCGGAACCTCTATTTCGGGGATTTACATGTCCACACCTCTCTTTCTTTAGATGCCTATGTTGGGGGCACGCTGGCTAACCCGGAAGATGCATATCAATTTGCCCGAGGTAATGCTATTAAAGTCCTTGGTAAAGAAGTGCAGATCGATCGTCCCCTTGATTTTTCTGCTGTCACGGACCATGCAGAAGCGATTGGGGAATTAATCACCGTTCAAAATGCAGACGAACCGGGTCATAAAGCTATATTACCCAGATTGTTTCGAGCCATCCATGAACCGGATGAGCCCAATTATTCTATCCATGATCCGGATAATCCCGCATATATAGATACATCTCGGCAGCGCAAATTATTTAACGCCGCCCTCCACAATGCTGGGGTCGAAGACCCAACCCACCCCCGCTTTTTTAGAGGATATAAAACCACCGCAAAGGCCTGGGATATTATTCTTGATGCAGCAGAAAAATTTTATGAACCGGGGAAATTCACCACATTTGCCGGTTATGAGTGGTCCCAATTCCGCGGACGTGCCCATCTTCATCGAAATATTATTTTCCGAGACATGATGCTCCCCGACTACCCCTTAAGTTCTTTCGAACTGAAACATGAAGAAGCACTGTGGACCTGGCTTCAGCACATTACCGATGAGGGCGCCACCGCCATGGCCATCCCCCATAATACAAACCTGGCCGATGGCGGTGCCTTTTCAGATAGGAATGCGAATGGAAATCCCATGACAACAGAATATGCCCAGCTGCGTCAAGATTTTGAACCTTTGATCGAAATTCATCAAGCCAAAGGGAGTTCGGAAGTCCATGCAGCCTTTTGGAAAAATGACGAATTTGCCGGTTTTGAGAATTATGCCCACTCGCCGCCTCAGAAAAATAACTACGTACGGTGGGCCCTGAAAAAAGGATTGGAGCATGAACATACCCATGGAGTAAATCCATTCAAATTTGGAATAATTGGCAGTACCGACACCCACACTGCCACCCCGGGTAAGGTAGCAGAAAATAGTAATACGGGCAATAACGCCATTGCAGATTTCTTCCCGGAAGCACGTGCAGCCCAGCGATGGGTATTGGATGAATCCTTACTGGTGTACGAAGTGGTTAATCCCGGTGGATTGGTGGCTGTATGGGCCGAGGAAAACACCCGGGGATATATATATGATGCCCTTAAACAAAAGGAATGTTATGCCACCAGTGGCAGCCGAATCCAATTGCGGTTTTTTGGGGGAAATGGATTTAAAGGTGATTATAATTCAAATGATGCCTTGGTGAATGATGGCTATGCGAATGGGGTGCCCATGGGAAGAGACCTCCCCAACAATACAGCGAACGCATCATTCCTTATCTGGGCTAAAAAAGATTCCATTGGCGCCGGCCTGGATCGTCTTCAGGTGGTAAAGGGATGGCATAAGGATGGGGAACTCCATGAAAAGATTTTTAATGTGGCCCTTTCCGATGATCGACGTGTGAATGGGGATGGGACTGTGCTTGACAATGGTGCCACCGTCGATTTAAAAACAGGCGCTTTTTCAACCGATCTAGGCGCGGAAGAATTGTTGGTGGTTTGGAATGATCCGGAATTTGATCCGGAAGCAAAGGCTTTTTATTATGTTCGGGTGATTGAAATTCCCACCGCCAGCTGGCAATTATGGGATCAAATCCGATACGGCACTCAGTACCCGGATCATATTTCTATGACCGTCAGAGAACGGGCCTGGTCCTCTCCCATTTGGTATTCCCCTAAATCCTGAATGCCAATAAATAATGTTCTTTTAATCGTAGATTCCCACAATCAATTGTTAGGAGAGGAGAAACAATGACGCAATTACAAGTAATAAAAAAAGAACCCATGATGGCCATTGGTTGTCTTACCCTCGCTGGATTAATTGTTTCCAGTGATTATTTTGGGTGGGTTAATTGGAATAACAATCATGCTTATATCGCAGCCATGGTTTTTTGTGGAATTGCACTCTACGCATCACAAAAAGGGAATAAAGAAAAGCAAAAGGCATAAACGCCACCATTTGATATTAAAGCCTGTGAATTTGGCGATTTTTTTCAAATCTTTATAATGGTCACCCGCACCGCCAGGTGATCTGAATAACCACCCAATAGACTATTTCCCGCCCAGAAGCGGAATGGATAATGAGCATAATCCCCCTCCTGCTGGCGGTATTTCGGCAAGTCCAAAATCATCACACTCTCAGAATCAAACCCCAACCCCTTTTTGTCTTTCAGTCCTTCGCTGACGATGATTTGATCATAGAATAAATCTTCTCCACTATAAACATAGGTCCCCACATTCGGGGTGCCCAGCATGGGCTCCATCAGACTGGTTAATCCAACCGTTTTTAACGATTGAACATTCATTTCGTCCGGATCTTCATTGAAGTCTCCCAGGAGGACAATTTCTGCGCTCGCATCCTGTGATAATATTGTTGAAATTTCTTTCACAATCAGCTGGGCCGTGGCGGCTCTTTTGGGAATGGCTTTTTTTCGACCACCATAATTTGAGGGCCAGTGGTTCACAAATAGATGAATGATTTCACCCCCATATTCACCTTTCACATAGAGAATGTCCCGTGTTTTAACATTATTGGGAAGTGGGTTGTCAATGGCTCGGCTATCCACCACCTTAAATACAGATGGATCGTAAAGCAACGCATTGTCAATCCCCCTGAAATCGGGAGAATCATAATGGATGATTTTATAATCCCGCCCCGTGTAAGCTTGATTGAGTTCTTCCAATACAAATCTATTCTCCACTTCGCAAAGTCCCACCACATCCGCATTAAGATCTGCCAACATTTCTGCGGTATTTTTTATTTTTAAATCGTAAATCTCCTGCGTCACATTTTTCCGTCCGCCCGTGGAAAATTCTTCATCATTTTTTTCCGGATCATCTGCTAAGTCAAACAGGTTTTCTACGTTCCAAAACCCGATGGTTAATGGAGCGGTATCCTGGCTGCAGGACGATGACATGAGCCATAATGTGATCCAGATCACAACTGTTAGTGTGTTTTTCATTTGATGGGAACCTTTTTCAATTTAGGGTGTCTAATGTCTTAAAGCGGGTGCGAATTTCTTTTACCAACTCCTTTTACCTCACTACCCTCCTTGGTTTGATTCGCGCTCGCTTTTCTTTTTTTTACTCCCGAATGACCAATATCACTTCAGCATGTCCATCCATAGGGAATGATTATTTCTGCCGGAAAGAAATACGAATCGGGATGCCAAACAAATCAAATTGTTCCCGGAGTTGATTCTCGATAAAACGCCGATAACTCGTGGGCACCAATTTGGGCTGATTGGAAAAAATAACAAAAAGATGGGGGCCCGAATGTACCTGAGTCATGTAATTCAAATTTATCACTTTCCCATGGGTGGCGGGCGGCGATTGCCTTGCAATTAATTTCCGAAGGAATTTATTTAATTTGGACGTTGTAATAGAATTCTTCCTTGATTCATACACATCGTGTGCGGTCCCTAATACTTTTGAAATACGCTGTCTGGTTAAAGCAGAAATGAACAGGATTGGGTAGTGTGCCAATGATCGAAACTGGTAGGCAATTTCGTCAGTGAAATCTTTCATGGTATGGGTATCTTTATCTACCAAATCCCATTTATTCACAAGCAGGATCAATCCTTTCCCCTTTTTAATGACATAATCCAAAATGGATTTGTCCTGTTTGCTGAACCCTTTTTCCCCATCAATCAGCACCAGCGCCACATCACAATGTTCGATGGCTCTCTGGGTCCGAAGACTGCTGTAGAATTCAATACTATCACTGACTTTACTCCGCTTTCGCAGTCCTGCAGTATCCACCAGGGTAATTTCATTCCCGTAATATTTTAACACTGAATCGATTGAATCCCGGGTTGTGCCTGCAATAGGGGTAACAATGGATTGCTCTTTCTTGAGCAAGGCATTGGTTAAGGATGATTTACCCACATTAGGCATGCCTACAATGGCCAGACGCATTCCTTTGTCTTCTTCAACAATGGGTGGACGGTCTTTCAAATCCAGTTGTTTTAAAACAAGATCTAAGAGATCGCCGGTGAGGCGGCCTGATAAAGAAGAGACGGGATGCATGGGCTCAATGCCCAATTTATAGAATCCATTTACTTGTTCATCTAATGCCAATGTGTCGCATTTATTCACAACCAATATGGACTTCTTCCCCGTTTCCCGCACAAATTGGGCCAGTGTTTTATCCGACGCGGTTGGGTCTTCCCTTCCATCCACCATCAATAAAATAAGATCTGCTTCTGCCACCGCAGCCTGTGCCTGTTGACGGATGGCACTATTGAATATATCCACATCTTCCGGTATATAACCGCCCGTATCTACAAAAGTCAGGTTATGCCCGACCCAATCCATGTCTCCATAAATCCGATCCCTGGTGATGCCTTCCATGGCGTCAACAATGGCTTTTCTCTGCCTGAGTACCCGATTGAAAAAAGTGGATTTCCCCACATTGGGGCGGCCAACTATTGCGATAATTGGATTTGCCATATTATAAATTAATTCAACAGTTTAAAAAATGATTCCGGTGAATCATCGGTAACCACAACCTGCGTTCCAATCCCATTGGATATCTGTTCTAATGTCATATCGTCCAATGTTACAATGTCTGTTTCACTCAAAATGCGATCAGAAAAAATAACCTTATCCCCCAAAGCCTGCCCTTTCAACTGGTCAATGATGTCCTGACCAACCAATAATCCAGTAACAGTAACCTCTTCCGCCCCGTAAAATTCATTTCGGATGGTCACATGGTTGACTTCTAAATTTTTGATGCCGCTCACCGTTGGAAGCCAATGAGATCGGAACCACTTATCAATCAAGGTCCCGGTGCAAACGGTTACCTTTGTCGGCGTATCCAAACTGGGGTGAAGTTTGGTCATGCCTGCTTGCCATTGATCCCAAAAGACTGGCACCTGTCCCACACCATTTTCAGATAAATCCACATCTTCATAATAATCCGTATTGGGTAAATCCCTTTCAGTGACTAAAAACCATTCGTCGCTTAAATATATAAATCTGCGTCCATCTTTGAGGATATATTTTTCCGATAGACCTTCAACAATCGGGAGAAATTTCTCAGCATAATCCCTGGTTACCGGTGGAATGAACGGCAGCCCATCCCGATGTTTTGTCAGCCCCGCAGGAACAATAGACATAGATCGGGCCATGGGTGAATATTGATGAATATCTTTAATCGTTTGTTCTAAAAATTCACCATCATTCCATCCAGGACATAGAACCACCTGAGAATGAAGTTCAATCCCATTTTCTGTTAGATATTCAAATTTCCTTAACAGGGTATCATCCTTGCCATAGAGAAACATTTCCAGGCGTTTATCCGGCTGGGTCACATGAACAGAGATATATAAGGGTGTCAGGCGCTGGGTCACCACCCGTTTCATTTCCTTCCATCCCATATTGGTCATGGTAATATAATGACCGTGTAGAAATGATAATCGAAAATCCCCATCACGAAAGTAAAGCGCCTCCCGCATCCCGGGAGGATTCTGATCTACAAAACAAAAAACACAATCATTGGCACATTTACGAATACGGAATTCCTCAAATTCCAGACCCAGATTATCATCATAATCCTTGTCAATATCATATTCCAGAACTTCCCCGCCCTGGCGGACGCGCAGGACAACATTTTCATCGGATATCTTGAAACGATAATCAATAATGTCCCGGACCCGGGAACCATCGATTGCGTCGATGCGGTCACCCGGTTTCAGGCCCAATTCTGCGCCGATACTGTTTTCGTTGACTGAAAGGATTTTCATGGGGTAGAATTTACGGAGATAGCATCATTAAAAATGAGACAGAAAAATAGAAAAGAATCCCAAAATAACCTTTCTAAACTGCTCGTTCTTTACTTGATATTATTTAAATGTTATACCTTCCATCATTAACGACTGTTCAGAAATGATTCAAACTGCACATCATTGAAATCTTCAGAATAATATATTATAAATTAGTAAGCCTTCGACGGAAGGCTAATCAGCCAGGGTATATTTTAGCGATTTCACCGACCTCAATAATTGATTTAAATCTGATGGAGGCAATCCAGATAAGGGTGGACGTATGTTTCCCCAAATATCATCACCTTGATGGTGTTTCATTAAACCCTTTAATGCCCCAATGAGTGGATAGGTTTGAACCGCCTTTCTAAAATGGGTAATACCTTCCTGACAGGACACAGCCAGTTCCTCGTCCGCAAAAAATGCGTTATATGTTTCTTTAATATAACCTGGATTTACATTCGCTGTACCGCTGATGACGCCCGCCCCGCCCGCAGCCAGCACTGGGGTGAGGAATTCCTCAGACCCGGGAAAAACTGTTAATCCGGGGCAATGGTTAAGTATCTTTATCGTGTTGTCCCAATTTCCGGAACTGTCTTTATATCCCACAATTTGATTCGGAAATTTTTCCATGAGTTCCAACACTATATTAACATCAAAGTGAATCCCAGACAGTTGGGGAAAATGATATAAAAATATCTTAAGGCGGTCATCACCAATCTGTTGAATAACTTCACTAAAATATCGGACCAACCCACTTTGACTTGGGCTTTTATAATAAAATGGCGGCAGCATTAAATGATGATAATATCCTCTTGATACAGCGTGCTGTCCCAGGGTAATTGTGTCCGTGAGGGCACTGCATCCTGTACCCACCATAATTTTTTCTGAGGAGATTTTTTCTTCTTTTACCCAATCAAGTAGTTCCATCCGTTCTGATACTGAGAAAGAGGTGGCCTCCCCATTCGTCCCGAAAATCACAATACCATCGACACCATGATTCAACAACCATCGAAGATGATTAAAATACCGGGTTTTATCTATGGAATAGTGAGTGTTTTGTGGTGTAAGGATAGGGGTCCACACCCCTTTTAGGTTGGTCATATTAATTATGTATTCCCGTGATCTTCATCACATCATTTTAATTCAAAGTGACATAAGTTTTTACAATTGCTGCAAGTTTCATTTGTAATCATAAGCGACAGTTGTTTGTATGAAAAGGGGACGTGCCCTCCACGTCCCTTTTTTTATGGTGAGCGGGCGATGAGAATCGAACTCACGTCTCCAGCTTGGGAAGCTGGGGTAATAGCCATTATACGACGCCCGCATGATGGGTGAATTTATATCAGAAAAAATGTGTGCTCCAGCGTTTCTATTCCAAAATAATGCGGTTAAACCATTGTCTCCTCGGTGGATAACCTTGAAAGAGAATTGGGTCCTGTATTGGCGATCATTGTATAGCCCAAAAACAACCCTGTTTAATGTGGACAATTTGTGGAAAACTTAATTTCTCCACATTTTTCTCGAGGATGATTAGGGTTTTTTCACTTTTCTTCTTGGGTAATATTATCCGCAAATATATATTGGATGTGCCAACCAAGTCGATTATCACTTTTTCATTTATCAACCTATAAAAAGATCTGTTTTTTTACAACACCACATACCTGAATAGGAACGGCTGTCAATGGCAGAAGCAATAGAACTCAACTTTCCCAGTGGAAAGACAACCTCGGGTGAACTCAATATGATGGTTGAGGAAACCGTCCGCGAACTCACAAAAGAAGTGGATGGACAAAATATTTCTGAAGAATTCACCCCATATCTTACAGAAAATTATTACAAAGATGATTCGCTCGGTGCGGATGTACTGAAAAACAAATATCTTGCCCCGTGGGAAAACCACCCATACGAACTCTGGCAGCGCCAGGCCAAAGCCCTGGCGTCTGTTGAACGGACTAAAAAACTGCGTGATACGTGGGAAAAGAAATTTTATTATATTTTAGAAGATTTCAGGTTTACACCTGGCGGACGCATCATGCATGGTGCGGGCCGGGAAGATATTACCACCACACTCAATAATTGTTATGTGGTGGGAATTCAGGATGATTCCATCAATTCGATTTATCGCACAATCGAAGAAGAAGCCCGGACCTATAAATATGGCGGCGGCTGCGGCCACGATCTTTCTGTATTGCGTCCCTCCGGGGATGCCATTAAAGGAACTGGCGGTGAATCCTGCGGCCCTGTGGGATTTATGAACCTCTTCAGTGAAAACACAAACACCATTGCCCAACACGGCCGGCGCGGTGCCAATATGCAAACCCTGCGGGTGGATCATCCGGATATAGAAAAATTTATTGAAATCAAAACCGGCGATATTCACATGGTGAAATATTCTAATATATCCGTCCTCTTAACCCATGGATTTATGGAAGCGGTAGAAAATGATTCGGAATTTGATCTCAAATGGAATGATCAGGTTTATAAAACCATAAAAGCCCGGCAATTATGGAATAAAATTATAGAACACGCCCACACCAGCGCTGAACCCGGACTCCTATTTTGGGATACCATGATCGATTACCATAATGCTGAATACTGCAGCCCCCTCGTCTCAACCAATCCCTGTGCAGAGCAGCCCCTTCCCGATGGCGGATGCTGCAATCTGGGCTCCATCAATTTGGAACGATTTGTGGATGGAGAAGGAAACTTCATGATTGATGAATTCAAAGATACAGTTGGAATTGCCACACGGTTTCTGGACAATGTCATCGATTATAATCTCGAAAGACACGCCCTTGAATCACAAAAGAATAATGCCACCAAAGACCGTCGGATCGGATTGGGCATTCTGGGCCTTGGCGATATGCTTGTACGGATGGGAATCAAATATGATAGCGATGATGCAATCCAAACTGTAGAACAGGTCATGCAAATTTTTCGGGATGGTGCTTATGAAACCAGTGTTGAATTGGCCAATGAAAAAGGATCCTTCCCAAGTTTTGATTGGGCAGGTTACCGCAAAAGCCAGTTTATTAAAAATCTTCCTAGAAATTTAAATAATAAAATAAAAGAAAATGGCATTCGAAACTCCACCGTATTAACAGTACCTCCCACCGGCAGCGGTGCCATTGTTGCGCGGGTTACCTCAGGCATCGAACCCATTTTTGCCACCTCTTATACAAGACGTGTAAAAAAGAATGACGGATTCGGAAAAACATTTAATGAATACAAAGTGTATCATCCCATCATCAAAAAGTTGTTTGGGAACGATGAAAACCTTCCGGATTATGTGATTTCAGCCCATGATATTGATCCCTATTCCCGTGTAAAAATGCAGGGCGTCATCCAAAAGTATATTGACAGTTCAATCTCTTCAACCGTTAATCTCAAAGAAGATGTCACACTGGAGACAGTGGCGGACATCTACATGACAGCTTATAAAACCGGCCTGAAGGGCATTACAGTTTATCGGGAAGGATCTAGAGAGGGCATTCTCATTACGGAAAAACCTGAAAAAGATAAAAAGTCGAAAGATAAAGCAGGCGCCTATCAATCAGACACCAAAGTAAATACTGTTATAGAAAAACGACCCCGCATTCGGCCCCATACAACAGAAGGGGTCACGCGGCGGATTCGAACGGGCGAGGGAACCCTTTACATCACCATCAATCAGGATGAAAACGGTTTATGTGAAGTGTTTACAACTATTGGTAAAGCAGGTGGAAATGCCGCGGCACAATCGGAAGCCATCAGCCGACTTATTTCTCTGGCACTTCGGTCCGGAATTGACCCCAGTGCCATCATCAAACAATTAAAAGGTATCAGTGGACCGAACCCCACCTGGGAAGATGGCCGGCTGATTTTATCCACACCGGATGCCATTGGTAAAGCACTTGATGATTACCTCAGTGAAAATAATGAAGTTCAAAACGTGGATTCGAAAGTGGACACTGAAGAAGCAAAACGGAAAACGTCCATCACAATGGTTACAAGCGAAGAAGCATCCGAACATCAAATGGATGTGACCGACTTTACGTTTAAAAATATTACCATATGTCCTGATTGCGGCGGTACAGTGATGCACGAAGGCGGTTGTGTTACATGCCCTGGATGTGGGTTCTCCAAATGTGAATAATTGATTGATTTCATTCTCTAAATAAAAATCCCCGCCTCGAATATTCGGAGCGGGGATTTTTTTATTTCTTTTGGAATAAAACCTAAAAAGCCATGAGTTCCTTTTCTTTATGCTCCTGCATTTCATTCAATGATTCCACATGTTTATCCGTTAAGGTCTGCATTTCTGTTTCCTGCCGATGGATCTCATCTTCAGAAACATGCTCTTCCTTTCCGAATTCCTTCACGTGATGAAGGGCATCTCGTCGGACATTTCGAACTGAAACACGACCCTCCTCAACAACTTGATGAACATATTTAATTAAATCTTTGCGCCGTTCTTCTGATAAGGCCGGAATGGGAATTAAAACAGCATTGCCATTATTGCTCGGTGTTAAACCCAAGTTGGAGTTCATGATGGCTTTTTCAATGACTGGAATTAATGATTTTTCAAATGGTTGAAGCGTAATGAGGCGCGGGTCAGGAATTGAAACAGTGGATACCTGGTTCATGGGCATCATAGATCCATAATATTCTACCTGGATTGCATTCAGTAAATCCGGATTGGCCCGGCCGGTACGAACCTTTGCTAATTCCATTCGGGTGTGCGCCACCGCCTGGTCCATTCGGTGGGTTGCATCTTTATAAATTTCTTGCAGCATTTGGGCTATTCCATTACAGTTGTGCCAATATCTTCACCATTAAGGAGACGCTTTAAATCTCCCTTATTATTAATATTGAAGACCCGGATCGGCAATGCATTTTCTTTACATAAGGTTATGGCAGTTAAATCCATCACGCGAAGGTTTTTTGATAACACTTCATTGAAGGAAATATTTTTATAACGTTTTGCGTCAGAATTTACAACGGGATCTTTGTCATAGACACCATCCACTTTAGTCCCTTTGATAAGTACTTCAGCATGAAGCTCCGTCGCCCGAAGCGCCGCAGCCGTATCTGTGGTAAAATATGGATTTCCCGTGCCGCCTGCGATTATAACCACACGCCCTTTTTCCATATGGCGGAGTGCTCTGCGTCTAATATATGGTTCTGCAATTTTGGATACGGTAATGGCAGATAGTGTTCGCGTTTCGACACCCACTTTTTCCAAAGCATCCTGCAGACTTATGGCATTCATGATGGTTGCCAGCATACCGAGATAATCTCCCGTGACCCGATCCATGCCTTTGCTGGAGGCTTGTAATCCGCGGAAAATATTCCCGGCGCCAATAATGAGGCCAATACTGACCCCCATTTCATAAATGGATTTAACTTCGTTGGCGAGCTCCGTCGCCTTTTTCGGATCGATACCAAAACCCTGTTCACCTGCAAGTACCTCCCCGCTTAATTTAAGAAGGATTCGCCTGAAAGCAGGACTTGACATCTACAATTTAGTGTGGTTGCCCGTTACTGGATTCTTCGCCGATGGCGAAACGGGTAAATCGGCTGACGACAATATTTTCGCCCAATCTTGACACTGCTTGGGTGAGAAGATCCCCAACTTTTTTATCAGGATCTTTTATAAATGATTGTTCGAGAAGACAGGATTCTGCATAAAATTTATCCATCCGGCCTTCCACTATTTTTTCGATGATATTTTCAGGTTTCCCGGATTCTTTTGCTTGGTCCCCAAAAATACTTTTTTCATGTTCCACGACTGTGGCGTCAATATCTTCACGACGAATCGCCAAGGGGTTTGTGGCTGCAATTTGCATGGCCAAATTATGTGCTAACTCTGAATAACCTTCTGTTTTCGCTACGAAATCTGTTTCACAGTTCAATTCAACCAGTACCCCTAATCGGCCGCCATGATGAATGTATGAAAAGACGAGACCCTCTTTAGCGGTTCTTTCACCCTTTTTTTCTGCTTTGGCAATACCAGATTTACGTAAATGATCAATGGCATTTTCTAAATGGCCATCTGTTTCAACCAATGCTTTCTTACAATCCATCATACCAGCGCCTGTTTTATCGCGCAATGCTTTTACGGTTTTCGCATCAATATTCATTTTGTTGCTCCAGCATCTTCTACAGGTGCTTCAACTTTTTCTTCTGGTGGTGTATCTTTTTTGTCTGTGCCAACCGATTCAGCTTTTATTTCCACTGATGATTCATTTCCCGCTGCATTCGATGCTTGTTTATCTTCTTTTTCTGATTTATTACTCGTTTTAGCAGTTGAATCTAAAATCGTATCGGCAATCACCGACATAATAAGTTGAATCGTCCGGATCGAATCATCGTTGGCCGGTATTGGATAATCAATAATGGTAGGATCTGTATTGGAATCAACGATTGCGATGATGGGAATTCCCAATATTATGGCTTCTTTCACTGCCGTACTCTCCAGTTGCGCATCGACGATAATCACCGCATCAGGAAGGCGTCGCATATCTTTAATGCCACGGTGTTGATCCGAAAGTTTAATCCGTTCACGATTGAGCATCTGGATTTCTTTTTTGGTCTGATTTTCATAAATCTGTGACCCTTCTTTTTCCAGCATGTGTAACCGTTTAATACTTTTTTTAATGGTGGTAAAATTAGTGAGTGTTCCACCTAACCAGCGTTCAACCACATAAAACATGGAACACCGATCTGCCTCCTGCTGAACTATATCTTTTGCTTGATTCTTAGTACCTACAAACAGGAATTCACCATTCTTTTTGGCTTTGTCACTGATAAAGTTGAGCGCGATATCCAAATGTCGAATTGTTTCATCCAGATTAATAATATGAACCCCATTTTTTTCCATGAGGATAAAAGGTTTATAATTAGGGTTCCACTTGCGGGTTACATGCCCAAAATGTGCGCCTGTGCCCAGTAAATCTTCAAATTTAACTTTTGATGCTGCCATAATCTTTACCGTTTCGAAAATTGGAATTTTTTGCGTGCACCGGGTTGTCCATATTTTTTCCGCTCCACTTCTCGCGCGTCACGGGTGAGGAAGCCTGCAGCTTTTAGTTGAGGGCGAAAGTCTGCACTCACATCATTCAATGCGCGGGCAATTCCCAATCGAATCGCACCTGCTTGTCCAGAAAGGCCTCCCCCTTTTACAGTAACTTTAATATCGTATGATTCTCGTTGGTCGATTAAGTTCAGTGGTTGCGTCACCACAATTGCCAGACTTTCCCGACTAACATATTCTTTAAATGGACGACCATTGATGGAAATATTACCTTTCCCCGGTGTCATGAAAACACGAGCGATGGATTCTTTCCGTCGACCGATAGCATTATAAACAGCTTTAGCCATTAAATATCCAATTCTTTGGGTTGTTGCGCTGTGTGGGGATGTTCGGGACCGACATACACCTTTAGGTGTTTTATGATGGCCCGACCCAAGCGATTTTTAGGAAGCATTCCCCAAACGGCTTTTTCAACAATCCGTTCCGGGTGATTTCGTCGCATTTGATCTAATTTTGTAAAGGTCGTCGATCCCGGATATCCTGAATGTTTAAAATAAATTTTATCCGTTTCCTTCGCACCGGAAACCTTTACCTTATCTGCATTAACCACAACTACAAAATCGCCCATATCCATATGAGGCGTAAAGGTCGGTTTATGCTTTCCGCGTAAAATTTTTGCGACTTCACTGGCGAAACGACCCAAGGTTTTCCCCTCAGCATCGGCTACAAACCAGTCTTTTTGAATTTCAGAAGCTTTTAGTGATCTTGTTTTCATTATTTTCAGTTCTAAATTAGCCCGAAAAATTAGACTTGTAAATCAATCATAGTCAATCATAATTCCTAAATAATATATAAGCCTTTTTTACCCATAACTCTCAAGTGCATATTCATCTAAAAACCCTGCAACCATACACCCTTTTCTACCTCACCATCCTCAATAAATATCCATGGGGGTAGCTCTGCATTTTTGACGAATATGATATATTAAACCAATGCTGTTATATGACCCTTTACAATGGTTGCCCTTATGCGGCCAATCAACGCTTCACCTATATACGGAGAATTATGGGACCGTGAATAAATATCTGATTTCTTAAATGTCCATTTTTTGTTTGGATCAAAAATGGTCAATTCTGCAGGATTCCCATTTGTAAATAGATCTGTCTCAAATCCCATTATTTTACGAGGGTTAACGGAAAGCATTTGGATTAACCGGATGATATTCAATTTATTTTCTTTAACCAATACCCGATTAACCGCACCAAAACATGATTCCAAACCAATCATCCCAAAAGGAGCCAAATCAAAAGTCCCTTCCTTTTCCTCTATGGTATGGGGTGCATGGTCTGTGGCAATACAATCAAAGGTCCCATCCTTCACTCCTTTGATGAGTGCTTTTTGATCGGCCTGTGTTCGAATGGGGGGAGCCACTTTTAAATCTGTATTATAGGTAATTAAATCTTCATCCGTAAAAAATAAATGATGTGGCGTGACTTCCGCTGTTATTTTATTATTGGATTTTTTCATTTGTCGGATATAATCCGTTGATTTGGCCGAACTTACATGGGGCACGTGGAGGCGGGCACCGGTCAATTCTGTTAATTCTAAATCGCGGTGAACCATATTGGATTCCGTAATACCCGGGCTGGCTGGCAGACCCAATTGGGTTGAAATTTTTCCTTCGTGCATCACCCCATCTTTTTTCAAGCATAAATCCTCTGCATGATTAATTATCGGCACATCAAACATGGTGGCATATTCCAATGCATTTCGCATCATACCAGTGTCTGTAACGGGCAGTCCATCATCACTAAATGCCACCGCACCTTCCGATAACATGGCGCCCATCTCCGTCAATTCTTTCCCATCTTGACTCTTTGTGATGGCACCGATTGGATGAATGTGAATCGGGCATTCTTCCCCTCGATCTATCGTGTAACGAATGGATTCAGGGGAATCCAATGGTGGGTCCGTATTGGGCATGACACAGACACGGGTAAAACCGCCCGCCAGGGCCGCCATGGAACCGGAATCAAGGGTTTCCTTATCCTCACGTCCCGGTTCACGAAAATGAACATGGATATCACAAAATCCATGGGTCACAATCAACCCACTGCAATCAATAACATCTGCCGATTTGGATGGAGTCACTTCCCCGATAGATTTCATCCTCCCATTTTCGATGAGTACATCACCTTTTTTAAGCGTTTCATTGATGGGGTCTAAAATCATTCCACCTTTTAATACAACCTGCTTTTTTAATTTTGTTGTTTTCATCTTAACTATTCCCCTCCTCCTGCTTTCCGCCTAATAATAAATATAAAATGGCCATACGTGATGCCACACCATTCAATACCTGATCCAGGATGATAGCTTGATCGCTGTCTGCCACCGAACTGTCAATTTCCACCCCGCGATTCATAGGACCCGGGTGCATAATGACAATTTCTTTTTTATGCATGGATAAACGTTCTGTCGTAATACCAAACAGATTTCGATATTCTCTAACGGATGGCAATAGTCCGCCTCCCATTCTTTCTCGTTGGATTCGAAGTACATTGAGTGCATCTGCCCATTCAATCACCTCATCTACATTGTAATTCACTGATACCCCCAAATCTTCTGCAAAGGGTGGAATCAACGTTGAGGGACCGCAAAGTGTGACTTCTGCACCCATGGTTTTCAATCCATGAATATTACTCAGGGCCACACGACTGTGAGAGATATCACCAATAATACCAACTTTTAATCCTTTTAAATATCCAAATTTTTCTTGAAGACTTGTCATATCCAATATGGCTTGGGTCGGATGTTCATGGGTCCCGTCCCCCGCATTAATGACAATAGAATTAATATGCTGGGTTAGGTGCAAAGATGCACCCGGTGTGGGATGACGCATCACCACCGCATCAATTTTCATTGCTTCAATATTTTGTGCTGTATCCTTGAAAGTCTCACCCTTCTTCAAACTGGATGTGGATGCCGAAAAATTAACGGTGTCTGCGCTGAGCCTCTTTTGCGCCAATTCAAAACTAATCCGCGTTCGCGTTGAATTTTCGAAAAAAAGATTTACAATTGTTTTACCCTGTAAAGAAGGTACTTTTTTAATGGGACGGTCTAACACTTCTCTAAAGGTGAAGGCCGTATCAATAATGGTTTGAATATCCTCCGCTGGATATCCTTCCAATCCCAGTAGATGTTTTTGCTGCAACATCACTTATCTCCTTCAAATTGCGCCAAGAACACTTGGTCTTTTCCATCCACTTCTTTCAGTTGAACTTCTACATGTTCACCCTCGTGGGTGGGAATATTTTTACCAACAAAATCAGCTCGAATGGGTAGCTCTCGATGCCCCCGGTCCACCAGAACAGCTAATTGTACTTTTTGGGGTCGGCCGAATGCATTCAGTTCATCCATAGCCGCCCGTATTGTTCGCCCTGTAAAAAGGACATCATCTACCAAAACGACCGTTTTATCATCGATGGAATCATTGATATCGGTACCCTTCACCTGTGGAACGACCAACCGATCCCGGAAGTCATCCCGGTGAAAAGTGATATTCACCGACCCCATGGGCACAGCAACTTTAGCAATTTTTTGAATGAGAGATTGTAACCGTTTGGCTAAAGGTTCACCACGAGTAAGAATGCCAACCAACAATAGCTGATCTGCACCGCCATTACGCTCTAAAATTTCATGGGCCAGACGCGTGACTGATCGGTTCACATCCGTTGAATTCATGACCTGTTTTGTGTAAGTCGATGCCATGGACACCTCCTGATAATAAAAAACCTCCGGGCAGCCTGGATTCCGTTCCAACAGATTCCTGATTCGGAGGTCGATTTGCTGCCCTTACCATCTCTCTGGAACGGTTTAAAGGACACCCTAATTTAAAATGAAAAATGAAAAAGGGAAAAGGCTTTCCTAATAACTTATTCCTTTAAGAATTTCTTTGATAATGTCCTCATTCATTCGGTTTGGGTTCATATTTATTGTCAGGTCAACTTTTTCATTCCGAAACCACTGGATTTGTCGTTTAGCAAACTGGCGTGTTCGAATGATTATTTTTGATTTCATTTCTGATTCTGATAATTCACCATTTATAAAAGAAATGATTTGTCGGTATCCGATCGAATCTAATGGGTGTAAATGTTTGTTTGGGTATGCTTCCAATAGATTTTGAACCTCCCTTACCCACCCATCCGATAACATTTTTTCAGTTCTTTCAGCAATTCGATCTTTTAAAATGGACCGATCCCACGCAAGATATATAGTAAACAAATCCAATGTATCTGTTGGAGATATCTGTTGTTCCTGAAAATGACTGGAAGGAGATTTCTCCGTTAATTCATAAATCTCCAAAGCACGGACGAGACGTTTTTTATTATTGGGGTGCACATTTTCTGCATAATCCGGATCGACTTCTTGCAGTCGCTCCAACATGAAATCTCCCCCATGGATATCATATTCTTTTTCTAATTTTTTCCGAATACTTGCATCGGAGAAACTCCCCTCAAAAATTCCTTTTGTTATCGCCCTATAATAGAGTCCAGCTCCTCCACAAATAATAGGTATCTTTTTTCTTTTTTGAATATCCGCTACTACCTTAATAACCATTTCAGCGTAATGACCGGCAGCCACTTCGGTATCGGGGTTTTGAATCCCAATGAGGTGATGGGGAATACCTCCTTTCTCTTCCAATGACGGCTGTGCTGTACCGATGGACATTCCCTTGTAAATTTGGCGGGAGTCCAAACTAACGATTTCACCTCCAATCTGTTTTGCCATGGCTACAGAAATCGCTGTTTTCCCGCTTGCAGTGGGACCAATTATGGTTAATATTTTTTTCATATATGTAAAGTGATCATCTCTGATTACGAGATACATTCATTTGTGCCATGATCATCTTGATCACGGAAATCATCCAGCAGGGATGCTGGATGCACATATCAATATTTTCTTTCATATTCTATGGTAAGAAGCAACGTAAACTCTATCTTATCGATTGCAAATTTAAGATGGGAGAAAAAATGAATTCAAAGAAAAAACCACAGTTAAGAATCCATTCTGTTTTAAGTATAAAACGATTCTTAACCAAAAATAACACCCTCACATCCATATTATCCCATGCCATAATAGTTTGTATTTTTTTATCAACATCCTATGTTCAAGGACAACAGCCGGTAAGAGCCCGGGATTTGGGGATTCCTTTTGACGGGAAGCCGGGACCATTCAATGCCATTACAGATGTAAAAGGAGTGGAAGTTGGCCATGCTACAATAATTCGAGGGGATGGCGCTTTAACAGTTGGGAAAGGCCCGGTACGTACTGGGGTCACAGCAATTCTTCCCAGAGGAAATCGAAGTTTAGACGACCCTTGTTTTGCTGGTTGGTCATCCTTAAATGGCAATGGGGAAATGACCGGAACCACCTGGATTGAAGAATCCGGATTTGCAGAAGGACCCATTCTGATAACCAATACCCATAGTGTTGGCATTGTCCGGGATGCCGTCATTTCCTGGCGGGCGAGCCAGGGATCTGCGGATGCCAGTGGATATTGGTGGTCCCTGCCCATCGTGGCGGAGACCTGGGACGGATTTTTGAACGACATTAACGGATTCCATGTCCAAGAAAAACATGCTCACGATGCCATTCGAAATGCAAAAGGCGGACCCGTTGAAGAAGGAAATGTTGGCGGTGGCACCGGAATGGTTTGCCATTCTTTTAAAGGGGGAATTGGGACGGCTTCTCGTGTGGTAACCATCAAGAAACAGGATTATACTTTGGGTGTTTTGGTTCAGGCGAATTATGGTTCTCGAAAAAATCTATCCATTGCAGGTGTTCCGGTGGGAAAAGAGATCCCTGAGAATATGCCCCAGGACAATTATAAGAAAAAGGATGAGGGTGATGGTTCCATCATTGTTGTCATCGCCACTGATGCGCCGTTGCTGGCTCATCAAATGAAACGGTTGGCTCGACGGGTTCCCATGGGGGTGGGTAAAGTAGGCGGATATGCCCATGATGGCTCCGGCGATATTTTCATTGCATTTTCGACTGCCAATCCGAACGTGGCTTTTTCTGATAAAGCAGTCCATGTTGAAATGCTGCCAAATCGGATGATTTCACCCCTTTTTGAAGCGACGGTTCAAGCGGTGGAAGAGGCCATTATCAACACTTTGGTTGCAGCAGAAACCATGGTAGGGATTAATAATAATAAGGTGTGGGCTTTACCTCATGATCGCGTGAAAAAGATTATGAAGAAATATAACCGTCTGGAAAAATAAATTAAACTTGCACAAGCAAAGGATAATAAAAAAGGATGATTATGGTTACAGGAATTAAAATTTTAATTATTTATTGAAATGGCTATTACCACTGTTTTTAGTTGTCCATTTACTTGAAATATTTACACCATTCGCACAGCAGGTTATTCATACATCATCGAACAAAAAAGGTGCCATTATACAATCATTAATTTGGGGTGCGGCCTATTGGTTACCTAAGTATAAAAAATTAGAACATTAATAGTTAAAGTAAGAAAATAAACTTAGTCTCGAAGTTTACCGTGGAATATTTAATTGAACTAGCAAACCAAACACATATTAATGAGATTTCTAAACTCATTAAGTTATCTGCCAGAAAATTATGTATTACGGATTATACTCCTAAACAAATTGAAGATGCTTTACGTGGCGCATGGGGATTAGACAACCAACTAATAGAAGACGAAACATATTATCTTATTTTGGGAAACGATGAAATAATCGGATGCGGAGGTTGGAGTTTTAGAAAAACACTTTTTGGAAGTAGTACCCGTAAAGATCGAGATAGTGAAAGGCTTGACCCCATTTCAGATGCAGCAAGAATAAGAGCCTTCTTTATCCATCCAAATTATGTTCGAAAAGGACTAGGTAAAAAACTATTGATTCATTGCGAAAAACAAGCATGGGATAGTGGATTTACCAAACTAGAATTAGGTTCCACATTACCAGGAGTTCATTTATATAAAAACCAAGGGTATGTTATAGGTAAACCTTATGAATTTGAATCATCTCCAGATATTTTTGTAACGATTATTCCAATGGAAAAAATGATGTTAAGCCGGCCCGTTTAATTGGATGAACTAATCATTCAACATCGAAAATCAATAATCAAAAATATCGATAATTTTATTCGTTATATTCGCTCAAATCTTCTGTCCAGTTCATCCATGGATAACTGAATTATGATAGGGCGCCCGTGAGGACAATAATAAGGATGTTTGGTTCCAAATAATCGATTCACCAGTTCACGCATTTCTTCCCCATTCAACACGTCACCCGCCTTCACCGCTGCCTTACAGGCAAAGCTCGCCGCCAATGCTTCCTGGAATGAGGCATGTTTCTTTTGTGTATCCAAATAATTATCCAGCATTTCCCGTATAATCGTTTTTTCATTCCCCCAGGCCATTTCAGATGGAATGGCTTCTATCATGACCGTATTTTTTCCGAATTCCTTCATGCGAAATCCCATTTTCTCTAAATAAGGTAACACATCCAGCAAGGTGGAGAATTCATCGGGGGAAAATTCCATTACTTCGGGGAAAAGCAGTGTCTGGGCCGCCATGGGGTTCGCGTCAAATGCAGCCATGACTTCTTCGTATAAAATTCGTTCATGGGCCACATGCTGGTCGATAATGACCAATCCGCTGGTAATGGGCGAAACAATATATTTACTATGGACTTGCCAAATTTTTTCTAAATCAACGCGCCCAGTATCCGGCTCCGGCCGTGTGGCCAATTGGGATGCATAGGATTTGGCCCGATCCAATGCAGGTTGAAAATTGCTACCCGTATCCCCATGGGTCAAGTGCAATCCTTCCTGATTTGGGTTGGCTTGACCTTCCTTGGGCGTAAACGTGGTAGGGAATTCAAAATCTGAGGAAAACCCCGGTTTTTCAAAATCAGGAATCGTATGTAAAATGGGGCTGAGAGCTTCTTCGATTGCTGATTTTAATACATGATAGATCCGCCACTCATCTTTAAATCGCACTTCCGTTTTCATGGGATGGACATTCACATCCACCTCATCATGAGGTACGGATATATTGAGTGCAAAAAATGGATACTCTCCCCGGTTGATAATGGATTTATAGGCTTGGTAAACGCCGGAATTCATGAGACGATTCTGGATAAAACGCTCATTGAGGAAAATATATTGTTCTCCGGGGCGGGTGCGAATCAAATTGAGATTTCCCAAATATCCCGAAATGGTATAATCCCCTTTAGTAAAGTCGACTGGCAACAATTGATCCCTATAAGCGGGGTCCATCACATGGACGATACGGCTCTCTAATTTTTCAGATTGTAGATTGAGGATATCTCTATTGTCTGAAATGAGTTTAAAATTGCGATCAGGATAAGAAAGAGCGAATCGTCTAACCATTTCAACTACTTTACGAAATTCCATTCGGGGGCTTTTTAGAAATTTTTTCCGTGCCGGTGTATTATAAAATAAATTCCGAATCGTAATGGATGTCCCCTGGACAGCCGGTGCCGGTTGCACTGCTCCTAATTGTCCATTTAAAATGGACATTTCTGATCCATCTCCACTTTCATTCGCTGACAAGACATTTACTTCGGCTACAGATGCAATACTGGCCAGCGCTTCACCCCTAAATCCTAATGTATCAATATTAAATAAATCATCCACAGACCCTATTTTACTGGTGCTGTAACTTTCAAAAGCGATGGGTAATTCTTTGGCAGAAATCCCCGAACCATTATCTGTGACCTGAATAAGCTGCTGCCCGCCTTTTTCCACCACAACTGTGATCTCTGTCGCTCCCGCATCGATACCATTTTCAACCAATTCCTTAACCACAGAAGCGGGTCGTTCCACCACTTCTCCTGCGGAGATTTTATTTCTTAAATCTTCTGATAATTGTTTAATCATTTATGAATTGATCACACCTATCGTTTTGTCAAATACCACTTTATGTTTGGCTTCTGCTTTTTGGATAAGGTCATTTACATCATTTCTTTTTTTCCCGCAATAAGCATCATCGTCTACACCCGGTAAATTGATCAGGACATTCATGGCCGCACCGCGCACACCGGCTAAAGCCACTTCTGCCGCAACCCCCGCATCACTGACCGAGTTTGGATTCCCTTTACTGACCAAGACATCGGCCAATTCAATTATGGTATAACATAAGGTGGCTACTTCAAATGGAATGTCTATGGCATATTGATTGGCTTTTAGAACCGCATCAGCCTTCATTGTTTTTTCTTCATCATTGGAAGCAAGCAATCGATTTGCAGCCATTACTTTATTGAATGCATGGGTATCTTCATCCACTAAAAACGATAACCGATCTTTGATGGCCTGTGCATCCTGGCCAATCATATCCATTTCTGTCTTTTGGGATTCAAATCCTTTTTTCTCGTGGGTCAATGCCGCCACCATAGATGATAAAGCAGCCCCCAACGATCCTGCCAAAGCAGCGACGGAACCGCCTCCTGGTGCTGGACTGTTACTGGAAAGTTCATTTGTGAATCCATCCACGGATAGTGACATGAGATTTCCTGATTTTTCTCCCACGGCAAATTCAATAATTTTTTCTTTCGGGACAAAAGGGGTGACATCATTCAACCCCAACGATTGGACAGCGGACTCAATTATATCTGATTCAGGCACTCCAATCGTCCGACCTTGCTTTTGGAGATAATACTTCCCCGCCATGATAATTGCATCCAATGGAATAAGTCCCACCAGTTCACTCCCCGTTACCCGAATGCCTCTTTCGTCTGCCAGTTTGCACGCCGCATCAAAAACGTCATGGATGGTGGAACTTTTATAATTATTGAAATTGATGGAAATCTGTGCCCGCTTAAACGTGTCAATATACCAGCCGACGCCTTTCACATCTTTAAACATTCCCGCCACTTTTACCGGGCTTCCATCCTTATTTCGTACAATTTCCCCATCTAGAAAATTGGGAGAATTGGGGTTGGGGATTCGTTTACTCCGACCACTCTCACGAAGTTCAAATGCAATATCAGTTGCTAAGCGCTGATCTTTTGTATTCAGATTAATATTGTAGGCGATAAGAAAATCACGCATGCCCATTACCGTGGCACCGGCGCCGGCATTGAATTTGGAAGGACCATAATCCGGTTTCCAATTTTCATCCTTTAGTTTTTCAGCCAATCCTTCATATTCCCCTTTTCGGATGGTGGGCAATTTTACTCTATCTGGTTTCTGGGCAGACTTTTCATATAAAAAAACCGGAATCCCTAATTCCTCGCCTACCCTTTTCCCTACTATTTTGGATAGTTTAATACATTCGTCGTCACTCATATTGGCAATGGGAATAAATGGACATACATCCGTGGCACCCATGCGGGCGTGAGCCCCTTTATGCTTTGACATATCAATGATTTCTGCAGCAGATTTGATTCCAAGAAATGCCGCTTCCGAAACTGGATCAGGCTCTCCAACAAATGTCACCACGGTTCGATTCGTATCTGCCCCTGGGTCCACATCGAGAATCGTAATACCATCGACTCCCGAAATAGCATCGGTAATGGTTTTAATTTTACCTAAATCTCTTCCTTCGCTAAAATTAGGGACGCATTCAACGAGTTTCATCTATCCCGCCTGGACAATTTGTAATAAATAATTAATAAGAAAAATGACCGCAATCAACATTACAATCGTACTAATGAGAGTCCGTTTATTCCGCCGGACGGGAAATAATCGTCTGAAAAAATGATTGACTTCCTGACCCATTAGATTCCTGTAAATAAAAACATGAAAAAATTCACAAAAGGACTCATAACCCACCAAATAGGTGAAATATTTGTAAACATACCAAATAGAATTAAACCCATAAGAATTTGGGGACCATGCATTTGGAGTTTATAAACCAAATCAGGATTTTTCTGAATCATCAGTCCAGAAAATATTTGTGATCCATCTAAGGGTGGAATTGGAATCATATTAAATACGGCCAACATTATATTAATTTGTGTAAACATCATCAGCATGGTCGTAATGGCACCCATATAACCTGTGGCGCGAATAATTGTGCCACCCAATAACGCCAACAATAAATTAGATGCCGGACCAGCGAAAGCGATCTTCATCATATCTTTCCTCGGATCCGCCAAATAACTTGAATCCACCGGGACTGGTTTAGCCCACCCAAATCCCACAAATAAAATCATAAGCGTTCCAAACATGTCCAGATGCGCCATGGGATTCAGCGTTAATCGTCCTGCATATTTTGCAGTGGGATCCCCTAATTTATGGGCCACCCATGCATGGGAAAATTCATGAAACACCAATGCGAATAAAAGAACAGGCAAAAGCATAACGATCACTTCTGGGGGTAATCGAAAAACCATTAATTAAACCTGGGGTGGTATGTGCGATGCACTTCTTTTAAATGTTCCTTATCCAAATGGGTATAGACCTGGGTAGTGGTAATATCCGTATGTCCCAGCATTTCCTGTACTGACCGCAAATCAGCGCCCCCCTCCAACAGATGGGTGGCAAAGGAATGACGCAGTGTATGGGGACTCACTTCCTTTTTTACTTCTGCAGACTCTGTCCACTTTTTGAGCAAAACCCAAATCATCATTCGCGTTAATTTTCTGCCATTCCTACTTAAGAAAACTTCCGCAACATTGGGGTTTTTATCTGCCAATGTATTTCGTTCATGATTTAGATAATTTTTAAGGTTTTCTCTGGCGATGGGTCCGATGGGTACAAAACGCTGCTTACTTCCTTTTCCCTGTACGCGGATCATTTCGGAATCCCATAATATATCCGATGTTTTAAAATCACAAAGTTCTGTTACTCTCAATCCACAGGAATACATCATTTCAAAAATAGCTAAATCCCGTTGAGCCATGGGTGCATTTTCAGGAATAATACCCAATATTTTATCTATTTCCTGAATGGTGAGTACATTGGGAAGTTTTCGAGGAATCTTTGGGGTATCCAATAGTTGAGCTGGATTATCCTTCATATGCCCTTCAGCTGATAAAAAATTATGATACGTACGAATAGAAGAAACAGCACGCTTGATAGAATTCGCTGCCAAACCGCGATTACTCAATTTTCGGACGAAAGACCGTATGTGCCCCAGGGTCACATTCCGAATCGTCTTAAGCTTTAATTCAGTCTTTAAATATTGGTGATACTGTTGTAGATCCCGTTCGTATGACTCTAAGGAGTTCCGAGCTAAATTTCGTTCAACCTTCAGCATGGTCATGTAATCTTGGAGAAAATTTTCCATTAATTCCCCATCATGGCGGCTTCAACCGATTCGCATAAAATATGTTCAGCCAAGAGATGGCCTTCTTGAATTCTTTGTGTATCATCACTGGGAATACAAATTCTCACATCGCCCAAATCAGCCATTTGTCCGCCGGATTTACCCGTTAAAATAATAACCTTCATCGATTTAGATTTTGCCGTATCAATACCGCGAATCACATTTTCAGAATTTCCACTGGTGGAAATAGCAATGAGTACATCACCCGATTCACCCAAACCTTCAATCTGACGGGAAAAAATAGATTCATAACCCGTATCATTTGCCCAGGCCGTTACAAAAGAAGAATCGGTTGTTAAGGCTATGGAAGCAATGGCAGGCCGGTCATGGCTGACTAACCCACCCATAAGTTCTGCGGCCATATGTTGCGCATCCGCAGCGGAACCCCCATTCCCACACCATAATATTTTCCTAGATGCTTTAATCGCATCAATCATGACTTGGGCTCCTTTTAGGATATCGGATGCACAAGCATCAAGCATGGCTGTTTTTACATGAGCACTATCCTGAATAATTTGTTTGATGTCTAACATGATTAACCGACCCATTCCGTATATTGAGTCGCTGAAAGTAAAGCATCCAATTCGCTGGGGTCAGAAATCGACATTTTTAGGATCCAGCCAGACCCATAGGCATCCTCATTCACCTGTTCAGGATTATCTTCTAAACTTTCATTGATTTCAGTTACGCGGCCATTGATGGGGCCAAATAAATCTGCTACTGTTTTGACTGCTTCGATGGTACCAATTGGTTCATCCATTTCGATTTCCTGATCTATCTCGGGAAATTCAATAAATATAATATCACCCAATTCACCCTGCGCGTGGTCCGTGATACCAATGGTGGCTGTATCTCCGTCGATTTTAAGCCATTCATGTTCTTTTGTATATTTTAAATCTTGTGGAAGGCTCATGCTTCTTTTTCCTCTTTATTGTATTCAAATGATTCTAAAAAACTGGTGTCGAATTCCCCAGAACGAAATATTTCATCTTTCATGATGGCCTGATGAAAAGGAATGGTCGTTTTGGGGCCTTCAATAATGGTTTCTTCCAACGCCCGCTCCATAAGATTAATCGCTTCTTCTCTTGTAGGAGAATGGACAATTAATTTCCCGATGAGGGAATCATAATAAGATGGAATTTCATAACCGGCATAGGCATGTGAATCCACACGAACGCCTTTACCACCGGGCATGTGAAAACTGGTAATGGACATGGGAGATGGGATAAACCCTTTATCAGGATCTTCTGCATTAATTCTACATTCGATCGAATGTCCGCGTAATTTCAAATTATAAAGATATTCAGGGAATTTATCGCCGGCATGCATTTGAATTTGTTCTTTAATTAAATCGGCCCCAGTTACCATCTCCGTAATGGGGTGCTCCACCTGGATGCGGGTATTCATTTCCATAAAATAGAAATCTTTATTTATATCCAATAGAAATTCAACGGTTCCCACACCCACATAATTCACTGCTTTTGCTCCGGCCACAGCCGCCTCACCCATGCGTTTCCGCAGTTCATCATCCACGGCTGCAGAAGGGGATTCTTCTATTAACTTTTGATGTCTTCTTTGTATCGAGCATTCCCTTTCGCCTAAACTTACTACATTCCCGTAGGAATCTGCTAAAATTTGAATTTCGATGTGGCGGGGATTTTCGACAAACTTTTCTATATACATATCTCCATTATTAAAAGCGGCTAATGATTCTGCAGAAGCGGTATTGTAGGCATGGATAACTTCACTCTCTTCTCGAACCAACCGCATCCCGCGACCGCCGCCGCCTGCTGAAGCCTTCAACATAACGGGGAATCCCATCCCAATAGCCAATTGCCTCGCTTCTTCTGCATCTTTTAGGATACCTTCATTACCGGGAATAACGGGGACACCTGCATCCACCATTGTTTTTTTGGCTTGGGCCTTATTCCCCATTGCATTGATAATGTCCCCACTGGGACCAATAAAATCGAATCCATTATCTTTACAAATTATCGAAAATTCTGCATTCTCTGCCAAAAAACCATATCCAGGATGGATGGCATCCGCATTGGTAATTTCCCCTGCGGCAATAATGCGGGGAATATTTAGGTAGGATTCGTTACTCGGGGGCGGTCCAATACACACAGCTTCATCCGCAAATTTAACATGGAGTGAATACTCATCTGCTGTGGAATAGACAGCAACAGATTTTAAATTTAACTCATGGCAAGCCCGGATAATCCGCAGTGCAATCTCACCACGATTGGCAATCAATATCTTCTTATACACGATTTATTTCTTCTTTATGTCAGGACGACTCAATCATAAATAACGGCTGATTATATTCCACCGCTTGACCATCTTCGAGCAATATTTTGGTAATGGTACCGCTGGTTTCAGCCTCAATCTCATTCATGATTTTCATTGCTTCTATAATACACAATGGATCCCCTTCTGACACAGTATCGCCTACTTTTACAAATGGGTCTGTATCTGGAGAGGGTGCAGCATAAAATGTTCCTGGCATGGGAGATAATATTTCTTCTCCTCTATCAGATGTTTCAACTGGCGCAGATTCCACCTGCGCTGTTTCAGGTTTATTGCTGGATTGTGAATAAGCATCAATAGTAACAGCCGGTTCCCCAACAGGAGGCATGGCACCAATGCTGGGCGATTTCACCACCCGAAACCGACGTCCCCAAAAATTGACATCAATTTCATTCACATCACTGTTTTCCAAAAGGTAAATGATTTCTTTAAGTTTGTCTTGCCACATGATTTGCTTTCACTATTTATGTATAATGGTTGAAAATACGATTAAGTTTTCACTCGTTCAATATATTCCCCAGATCGCGTGTCGATTTTTAACACGGCACCTTCATCAATAAATAACGGCACTTGAACCGTATACCCTGTTTCTAAAGTTGCGGGCTTTGTGGCGCCGGTTGCTGTATTTCCTTTAATGCCGGGTTCAGTCTCAGTGACTTCCAATTTAACGTGGGCCGGTAAGCGAATATCCAACACTTCATCACCATCAAAAAGAATGTCAACATTCATGCCGCCTTTTAAATAGTTTTTCCCATCACCTACTGTGTTATTCATGACATTAATTTGATCATAGGTCATATTGTCCATAAAAATATGTGAATCACTGTCCTCATATAAAAATTGCATGGTTCGCGCTTCAATTTTCAGAAATTCTAATTTAACGCCTGCATTAAACGTCTCATCAAAAATTTTCCCCGATGCAATATCTTTTAATTTTGTGCGCACAAATGCAGGACCTTTCCCAGGTTTTACGTGGAGAAATTCAATAACTTTCATGCGTTTATTTTTATGCAGAATCACTGCGCCATTTTTTATGCTCGATGTATTTGCCATTTTTCTTCCTTATTTAGCCGGGGAATTTACAATTCATGAGATGTAAGTCATTGAGAGATTTCTCAAGAAATTGAATCAAACTTCCAATAGGGAATCGTCTCTTTTACTATATTTTTAGATAAAACCATGTCTTGGCTACATTGATCCAAAGCGGCAATATGTTTCGCATATTTGGCCATGTCTGCCCCGGATAATATTTTGAAATAAGATGCAATTTGGTCGTCCGTATAAGGAAAAGCAGGGCGGTTCTCCCGGATTTCTTCCGTCGTCATTTCCAGCGTCCGGATATAAAGGCTGTTTTCTGTGTATTCTCTCAGAATCAGTGAAAGTTGGGCGTAGAATTCTTTAATCTCACCCTTTTCCAATAACCCGGATTGATCCAGATTATCTAATTTCTCCAAGGCAATAATATCTGGTTCTTTTAAATATTCCGGCCGTTCTTCGTAGGACACATCCGTTTTCAATCGTTTTTTCCAAATCAATCCAATGGCAATTAATATACCCAAAAGTAAAATGGATAAAATAATGGTCTGCCATGGAAGAGGAATTCGCACAGGCACAGGGTCTTTGATTGGCATTATCCCCCCACCCGATTGTTTAAAACTGGGATCTTGTTCTGTTATGGATACCACTTCCATGAACATGGTATCTGCAGTCATATCGTACGCAAATGAACTGTCCATATTTAGAATGGTAATCGCTATACCAGGGATGACCACTTTTCCTGTATCCCAGAATACGATTTCATAACGCCCAATGTTTTCCAATCCAGAGGTTGAAAATTCAGACGAGCGAATTTCAAGGGGATCTTCCAACTCCCATTCCCGAAACTTGACAATTTTATCCTGAGGAAGTTGAACGGTTATTAAGTAGAAAATCGGGCTGCCAATGGTGGTATATGTGGTATCCAGTTCCACAGTCATTTGGACAGAAGTACCAGTATAATCCTGGCTGCAGGCCGCGAGTATAATTGCAGAAATAAATAAGGATTTTTTCAAAATTAGTTTCGTTTTTCCCGTCGGCGAAAATAAGTCATGAGTGGTTCCACATAATCTTTATCCGTTCCTACATTGATTACGTCAAAGCGAGACCGGCCACATTCTTTTTCAAATGTTTCCCATTTTTTCATAACGGATTGAGAAAAAGTATTTCGTTCAATTTCAGATGATAAATTAGCCCAAAACATCTCTCCCGTTTCAGGATCATGAACTTTGATAAGCCCCAAATCTGGCAATTTACTTTCAGCCGGATCAGCAATCCGAATGCCAATCATATCATGTTTTTTATTAGCCAATTTTAGCGATTTCCAGTACCCATCATCTAAAAAATCTGAAATGAGAAATACTACCGATTTCCGTTTCGCCACATTCATGAGAAAATCTAATCCAGACTGAAGGGAAGTACCGGTTCCTTCTGGTTCATGAAACAAGACTTCTCGAACCACCCTGAGAATATGAGAACGATCTTTTTTGGGAGCAATAAACTTTTCTACATGGTCGCTAAATAGAATCAACCCCACTTTATCTTTATTTTTAATTGCAGAAAAACCAAGCACAGCAGCAATTTCTGCTGCCAATTCAGATTTGAATTGGTCTATCGTGCCAAAATGGCCAGACCGACTCACATCAACCATAAGATAAACGGTTAATTCTCTTTCTTCTTCAAATATTTTTACGAAGGGTGCATTATTCCGGGCAGTAACATTCCAGTCAATGAGTCGAATATCATCACCGGGTGTATATTCACGCACTTCTGAAAAAGTCATGCCCCGTCCTTTAAAAACAGAATGGTATTCGCCGCCGAAGAGGTCATTGACCAACCCTTTCGTCCGAATCTCAATATGACGAACTTTTTGAAGTATTTCTTTGGGAATCATTGTGTAGGGTAAAAGAAATAAGTAAAATGGAAGAAGGATCGGTTTGAAAACATAATAACTGCTTTCCTGCTATTACTCCCTTTTGCTTAATCCTTTTTACTTTTCCCTTACGGAATTTCTATGGAATCAAATAGTCTTTGAATCACATCTTCTGACGTCATTTCTTCTGCTTCGGCCTCGTAGGTTAGAATCACCCGGTGGCGTAGAACATCCTTTCCAATGTACCGTACATCCTCCGGTGTGATATAACCGCGATGTTCAAGGAAGGCTCGGGCTTTGGAAGCAAGGACGAGATTAATAGTCGCTCGTGGACTGGCGCCATATTCAATAAGTTGAGATAAATCACTCAATCCATATTCATCTGGATTCCTGGTCGCAAAAACCAAGTTTAATACATAATCCTCAACTTTTTCATCTACATAAATATCGTTGATTGTCTTTTGGGCGTCTAAAATTTGTTTGGGTTTTACAACAGGTTTAATCGGATTAGGCACGCCTGTTTTGGCTACCTGTCGCAAAATTATTCTTTCTTCATCTTTTTGAGGATAATCTACTTTTAGTTTCAACATAAATCGATCTACTTGTGCCTCAGGGAGGGGATAGGTTCCCTCCTGTTCAATCGGATTTTGGGTTGCCAGCACCAAAAATGGTGCATCCAATTTGAATGTTTCTTTACCGATGGTGACTTGCCGTTCCTGCATGGCTTCCAGAAGTGCACTTTGCACTTTTGAGGGTGCGCGGTTGATTTCATCAGCTAAAATAATGTTTGAAAATATGGGACCTTTTCGTGTTTCGAAGCCACCCGTTTTTTGGTTAAATATTAATGTCCCCAGTAAATCAGCAGGAAGCATGTCCGGTGTAAACTGGACCCGTTGGAATCCAGTATCAATGGCCTGAGCCAAAGTATTAACGGTTAAAGTCTTGGCAAGGCCGGGTACACCTTCTAACAGCATATGACCATTAGCCAATAGTCCGATCAATATTTTATTAATCAGTTCATCCTGTCCAACAATAACCTCGCTAATGGATGCTCGGAGAGGATTTATGAAAGCAGATTCTTTTGTAATGCGATCGTTAATTTTTGATAAGCTGAATTCTGTCATAATGCTTTACTGTGTAAGGTGTTTAAGTTCTGGAATTTCCTTGATATCTCGGCCAAGGTATTTTAGTTCGAACCCGACAGACTGATACAATTCATGGTTCGGATATTTTTCAAGAAATTCAGTATAATATTCCTTTGCCTTTTCAAAGTCGGCCAGCATGTTGGCGGAAATAAATCCCTGCATAAATAATGAAAATGGAACCTGCTTAGAATCAGGAAACTGAATCCTCAGGTCCCCGTATTGTTTAATGGCAGTAGTAAAATCCCGCATGTCACGGTAATAGACTTCTGCAATTAAATATTGGGCATCCGGTGAAATCTCATGTTCCGGATGTTTATCAACGATGGTTTTAAGTAATTCAAGTGCCTCCTTCGCTTCTCCCATATTTCGTTTTTGTTCAGCTTTAGAAAATAGGTCTTCAGCCGATTTAAATAATCCACAACTGGAAATAACCAAAACGGCCATTAAAGTAAGTATACGTATTAATTTCATGTTTATTCTTTTAATTTGAATTTGAGGCGGTGAATTTATAAGATATCTTTATTTCTCACCACCCTGATTTCACCCTAACTCATTGATTGTATTTTTGTTCCATATCCTGATTAATTCAAAATTCTAAAAAGAATAGAGAAATCCAAGGTGGATTTGATTTATTTTAGCGTCAATTACACTTTCAGCATAGTCAATCCGCATGGGACCAATGGGTAAATCAATGGTGACTCCCACACCTCGGTTCCATTGTAAATCACTTAATTGTACCGATTGAATCCTATCTGTAATGGTGCCCCCATCATAAAATAACACACCGCCCAACAGGCCAAATATAGGGAATCGTACCTCCCAATTTGTGAGTATTTTTGCGGTTTTCCCCAAAGGGAGTATTCTTCCGTCTTTTATTGTATAGGTTTGGAATTGAAGGGGTTCCCATGCCCGGAGTGTATTACTGCCACCCAAATAAAATTTTTCAAATAAAATTGTTTCAAACTGATCATATTCATCTTTCCAAGCTGAGATAAATCCCGCATTAACCCTTCCCGCAACCGTCACTCCCTTTATCGGTGAAACATATTGTCTTAAATCCAGATCATACTTCGTATAAGCCCGATTGCCCTTCAATAAACCGCCAAATGCATCCAGACGAAAAACGATTACATTCCCCTGACTTGGGTTCATGGGATTGTCACGGTTATCTTGATGAAGATGTACACTGAATTTCCGTTGCTCTATGTTATCTTTAAAAGCATCAGACTCATCAAACCGTTCTAAACGAATTCCAACATCCAGAAAGGAGTGTTGTCTATTCCACCGAAAAATATTAGAATATTGTAACCCAAACCTGCGGACATATGGTCCTTCTTCATCACCAAAATTTTTAAATTGCTGATAAAATACTTTTACCTGTGTTGGCAATTTTAAAGCGAATGGACGTTGATTTGATATTTTAATATCCACACTAAACCGGGGAAATACAAATCCTTCTTCAGTAGGCATTACAATGGAACTGCGGGCATTAAGTTGGTTTTTTGTACCAAAAATCATTCGATCCGACCATTCTAATGATCCGCCCAATCCCACCATCGAGTTCACCCCCGGCACATATTCAATATCTTCATAGCCAAAATCAATATTCTGCATACCGCGATTTTGAAATTCTTTCACCCGAACTTCAATATTAATCAGACTATCAACATCGGCTGAAATTGGATGGGTAATTAAACTGACGGAAGAAAAGAAACCGGCACGAAGTAGAGTTCTTTTTGTTTTATCCATTAAGCTTTTTTGAAATAGATCTCCCTTTTCAAAAACAAATTCCCTTCGAACATAAACGGAGTCAATTAATTCAGTTCCTGATACCCATGCATTGTGAATATAAATATCAAGCCCTTCATTGATTTCCAAATTTAACTTCACTGAATCTTGAATTTCTTGGTGAATGTCTATTTGAGTAAAGAGTTTTCCCTTTTCCTGAAACGCTTCATCCACCAGAGCCAGATTCATATTAATTAGAACGGGGTTATAAGGACGATTCAATTTCAATCCCAACAAGGATAGAATTTCTTTTTCTTTAAAAGACTGGAGTCCAGTAATGGTGACTGAATTGAGGTAAAATTGTTTCCCTTCATCAATGATGAAAAAGATGTCCACCTTAGAATCATTGACTGAAAATGAATCATGAACTACTGTCTCAAGAAATCCATTTGAGTGATAAAAGTTTTTGATGGTAATGGCATCCAGTTTAAGGAGCCTTCTGTCAAAGTCAACTCGCGAAAACAATAAAAAGGAGGAAGGCTTTAATTCCACCTGTTCTTTCAGTTGACGATGATTAAAGGAATGATTTCCAATAAAATTTAAACTGCTAATCGAACGCGAATCTCCACGTTGTGCAGATAAAGATATTGTAGCGACAACTGTCGCCAGACATAAAATTAGTTTTCGCATTTAATAGATCTATTAGTATATGCGTCGAACGCGGAACTTCATGTGGATATTACCCATCTCATCCACATTACCAATGACCGAGAAATTAGGATTTAATTTATATTCTACACCCACCTTCTTTTTATAAGCTCCTTCGAGGGAAAAAGACCGTCGGTAACTAAAGCTGAAATTTTCATTTACCCTGGCGCTAATACTAAACTCTTCTCCCGCGTCCGGATTTAACAAATCCCCGGAAATTTCCACTCCTTCTATGAGTCCTGCAGATTTCAACCCCGTCGCTCGAATAAAATTTCTCTCTAATTGCCTTTCTAAGTATGCGCCAAGAATAGTTTGAGCTTGGGTACCTAATCCTTCGGATGTAAACCCTTCTTGGGCCACACGGGTATTAAACGTCAGTAATTGAAGTATATCGCTTTCTGTATATCCTTTATTGCTGTCAAATCTCCATTCGGGATTATCAAAAGGTCCAAATACACCCAACATTATTTCTGCGTCTCCAATTTTAGTAGAAGCCGTCAATTCCAAAAAAGGATTAAATCCTTGGCCGTCAAGCGTCATAACACCCGTAAGATTTTCAAACACATCACCCACATAGTAATAAATTTCTCCCTCTATAAATTCTATTTCTCCTGAATAATTCCATTCGCCGTCAAACTGTTTTGACATGGCCAGTTCTCCAGATATTTTTGCATCAATCTGTGAATTTCGAATGTAGAAAGTATCCTCAACCGGGAATCGAATATTATAATTAGTCGTTATCCGCCCTTTTTTTTCAGCAAATTCAACTGGTTCGTTGCCGGTAAACTCTATATATATGGCACCATTTTTGGCTGCAACTGTTCCATTGATTTCTAAAGTATCTTTCCCAATAACAGTTACATCTAAATCGCCATACCCTTCTATATCTCCATTCAATGACCGAAAGAAAATATCGTCACCCTCAGCATGTAAATTATATCTCGGTTCGAAGAATTTGGTAAAATCTATTTCGCCCGTAATTGTGAGATTTTGAGTTGAATCTATTTTGGTTTGGGTATCAAAAAGTGCACCAGTAAAAGATTGAATAGATAATTGATTATCAACAAGACGACCGTGTGTAGAAATGCGTCGAACAGGTTCATCCATAAGGAGCGTATAAATCGAACCATTTTCAATAGTGATCGCCCCGTTGCGTACCAATTTTTCTGGGGGACCTTTTATATCAAGGATCATATTTATATCACCAATAATTGAATCCGTTTCAGCTAAATATTCGGATAAAAAGACAGCAGAGTGAAAGTCCCCTTTAGCCGTAACATTTAACTCACCACCCGGATTCCAGTCCCTTACATTTGGAGATGTTATATCGTAATCAATGGGTAAACTGGCGGAGCCTGTAATATGGTTTCTATCCCATGACGAACTGAATTGACTGAATTCCAGTATTTTATTTGAATAATGCCCAATACCACTTACCGTTCCCAGAGGGATTTTTCCAAAAAAAGCATCCTCTATTTTTCCATCCAAATCAAATCGTGTTTCCTGGGTTGTACCACCCATATTAAAATTTCCAGTAAAATGACCAAATAACAGATGCTCCCACTTTGGTGCAAATTGGGTAAGAATTGTCATATCAATATTTTTAAAACTGGATTGAAAATCGATCTGGGTCGGCTGTGTGGAATCTACGAGAATGGGAAAAGTTCCCATGATCTGAAACCCTGTTTTATTTCCGTCCGTCAAAGTTAATTCTTCCAAATGCAGAATGCCTTCTTTATACAGGGATGAAATATAGAATTCATCAAAGGGTTGATTCGCTAATTCTCCATTTTTTAAGGTGATATCCAAACTGAAATCATCAGGGTTTAAATCCTGGCCTAGCGATACTTCGCCAAAAACAGTTCCTGAAAAATCATATCCAAAATCCCAATGAGCTAATTTAATTATTTCTGCTGGTACATTTGAAAATTTTAACCGTCCCTGTAATGGGTTGGTTTTAGCGAATCCCTCAATAATTCCATCATCCACATGAATTACAAAAGGATCAAATGAAAAACGATCTTCTAATAGTGTAATTGTTAATGGTCTGGGATTTCCCATGAAATGCCCCTCAAAAGCAACCTGAAACCGATCTAAAAATAAAATACTGTCATTGCGAATAGAACCATTGAACTGAAAGAAATCCTGACCATTTTTTAGTTCAAAACTAGAGATTTCAATTAAATCTTGAACAATTTGAAACTCCCCTGTTCCATCTTCGAACCCATAATCATTCCAGATACCTTTACCAAATTTGAGTTTGATCGAACCATCTCGAAACTGGTTTAGATTATCTAAGTTTCCTGAAAACTCAAAGGAAGAGAGGGAAATATTTTTGTACTTAAAATCTGTAATTAAAAGGTCGGCAACCATCCCCAACGAATCAAAAGAACCCATCAATGCCATGGATCCTGTAGCTAAACCACTTGATAAAGAATCTGTCCAAAAATTATTGATTAAAAAGGTGGATGCGTCCGTAAGCGTTAAATTAAGATCCATAATTTTTAATTCAAAATTTGCTGTTCCATTCACATAAACAATAGATGGTCCAATGGTCATGGTGAGGGGATTGGTAATGGTTAATTCATAATCTTTATAAGAAAGGCCCCCTGAGAATGAAGAAGCTTCACGATCAAAAAGCAAGGACTCATTGATTTCAGCATTTATATCCAACGCAGTAATTTGCGATTCAAATATTTCACCGTCAGCCAAAACATATCCGGATAGATTTGTTTTTGGCTGATTAACCATCCATTGACTCATATCCAATGCATCAAGCTCAATGGTCCCATTAAACCGACCTCTATTTTCAAGTAATCCCTGAATATTGAGCATCCCGTCATTGCCGGTTAATTCTAAGGATTCTAAATGGAAATAATCAGGATATTTTGTCAAATTAAATCGTCCACCCATATCAAGTCCAAGATCATTAAGAACAAATAAATCCCCCTTAAAATGAGTGAAATCCGATTCAAAATTAAAGGTAGCGGACATTTTGGATAGGTTAGGTTGTAATGGTAATTTTGAGAATATATGACTCGGTACCTCATATTCTGATAATTTCAATTGCGCGTGAATTGCGGACACTTCACCTCTATCAAATGCAAATTTTCCGCTGATATGAAAACCATTAATAATCGCATTTTTGACCTCAATTTCCACACCATGAGAAGACAATTTTCCCCTAATATTTTTCATGGTTACCTCGATTTTTGGTTCTGCACAAAAGACTTCAAATTCTCTCAAATCAATTTCCATAACCTCCTGACCTTCACTCACCTGTCCATCAATTAGGAAATGGATAGATCGCGTAGAATCATTTATGGGTAAATATATATGTCCATCCACATTCAAATTTTGAATACTTAAGGGGATTTTTTCTGGAGAAAATCCAATTGAATTTATAGAAATGGTATCGTTTTCTGATTCAAAATAGGGTTGGATGGCAACATTGGATACGGATAATTCTTCAATTTCAATTCGACCAAATAACAAAGGAACTATTTTTATTTTTGTCAAAATACTGGGGAGAAATATAGATGCACCATTATTATGTTTTATAGAAATATTATCAGAATGAAGCGTGGAAAACAAGTGTCCGGAAAATTCATTTATTTCTACATGCCATCCGATTTCGTTCAATTGGTGATTAAGATAGGTTTCCATGCGATCTTGCCACATGCTTGGCTTAAAAAGCAAATACCCTGTAACCCCAATTACAAGGGCAAGAATGAAATAAATGGTTCGTCGTTTGGTCATTTAGTGTATGAATCGCTTTGGCACAGATACGAAATTACGTGTCTTCTGTTCCATAAACAAAAAAGCGTCTCGAATGAGACGCTTTTTTTTATTGAGCTTTCAGGTGATTTAATCTACAACTTCAAAATCTGCATCTTCAATCTCAGCATTGTCTTTTTTCTTTGATTTTGACTTTTTAGCCTCTTCTCCACTTCCAGGATCTTGCGTTTGAGTCTCTTCCTTTGCTGCTTCATACATTTTTGAAGCAACCCCGTTCCATGCTGTATTTAGTGCATCTATCGCTGTTTTTAAGTCATCTGTACTGGATCCATCTTTCAATGTTTTAACGGATGCCATAGCATCTTCCAGAGATTTCTTTTCACCTTCATCTAATTTATCTTTATACTCTTCCAGATTCTTTTCAGTTTGATAAATTAATTGTTCTGCCTGATTTTGTAAATCAATCAATTCACGCTTGGATTTATCTTCTCCTTCGTGCTTTTTAGCATCATTAATCATTTTATCTACTTCTGCTTCGGATAATCCACTAGACGCTTCTATGCGAATACTTTGTTCTTTTCCGGTTGCTTTATCTTTAGCACTCACATTTAAAATGCCATTTGCGTCTATGTCAAATGAAACCTCAACTTGAGGAATACCGCGGGGTGCCGGTGGAATTCCATCAAGATGGAATCGACCGATCGTTTTGTTATCCACCGCAATTTCACGTTCACCTTGAAGCACATGAATTTCTACTGTAGTCTGATTGTCAGCCGCCGTAGAAAACACTTGTGATTTTTTAGTAGGAATCGTCGTATTCCGTTCAATGAGTTTGGTGGATACGCTTCCTAAGGTTTCAATTCCCAGAGATAGTGGCGTCACATCCAGAAGAAGGATATCATCCACATCACCCGCAAGGACGCCACCCTGAATCGCTGCACCCAGGGCAACCACTTCATCAGGATTCACACTTTTATTGGGCTCTTTTCCAAATATTTCTTTCACTTTTTCTTGGATTTTAGGAATTCGACTTGAACCACCTACGAGGATCACTTCATGAATATCTGAAGCCTTCAGACCAGCATCTTTAATTGCTTGTTTACAAGGGTTGATCGTTCTTTCAACAAGATCTGCCACCAATTCTTCAAACTTGGCCCGAGTGAGGGTTAAGTTCAAATGTTTTGGACCTGATGAATCAGCGGTTATAAAAGGTAAATTTATTTCCGTTTTCTTTGAACTGGAAAGTTCTCTTTTGGCCGTTTCAGCAGATTCACGAAGGCGCTGTAAAGCCATAGGGTCTTTTTTCAAATCAATACCGTCGCTTTTTTTGAATTCTGCTGCAATCCAATTAATTACTTTTTGATCGAAGTCATCTCCACCCAAATGCGTATCACCATTGGTTGATTTCACTTCAAAAACGCCATCGCCTAATTCAAGAATGGAAATATCGAAAGTTCCGCCACCTAAATCAAATACCGCGATGGTTTCTTCTTTTTTCTTCTCTAAACCATAAGCTAGGGAAGCAGCCGTCGGTTCATTTATAATTCGACGTACATTTAACCCAGCAATTTTACCCGCATCCTTGGTTGCTTGACGCTGTGAATCGTTAAAATAAGCTGGGACAGTGATTACAGCGTCCGTTACAGTTGTTCCTAAATGTTCCTCTGCCGTTTGCTTTAATTTCTGTAGAACCATTGCACTAATTTCTGGTGGTGTATATTCTTTATCGTTAGCAGTCACAACTACGGATCCAGATTTTCCTTTACTGACTTTATAGGGTACTTCTTCAATTTCTGTACCCACTTCATCATACATTCGACCCATAAATCGTTTGATTGAAAAAACAGTGTTTTCTGGATTAGTCACCGCCTGGCGTTTTGCAGGCTGGCCTACAAGCCGATCGCCATCTTTTGTAAATGCAACAATTGAAGGGGTTGTTCTCCCGCCTTCTGAACTAGTAATTACAGTAGGTTCTCCACCTTCTAGAACAGCCACACATGAATTAGTTGTTCCAAGGTCGATTCCGATAATTTTTCCCATTTTTATACTCCTTAAGTGGGTGAATATTAAATACTAACCCTCAAAAGTCAATAATTATGCCATAATTAATAGTGAAGCAATTTGGCAGACTTATTATGATTAGTCTCTATATATGACAGAAATATGTTAAGATTTAAGAGATTTTGTCGGTTTTTTACCTTTTTTAGGCTTCTTCTTTGGAGATATTTTTATCTTAGATTTTGCGCGAACTGGTAAAAATTCAAACGATTTACGATGTACATTTACTTTAATTCCTTCTGATCCGCTAAATGCTTTCCCTAATAATAATTCTGACAAGGGGTTTTCTAACGAATTTTGAATTTCTCTGCGTAAAAATCTAACACCATATTCTGCGCTAAATCCTTTTTCAACAATAAGTGATTTTGCTTTTTTAGTTACAGATAAAGTAAATCCAATTTTATCCAAATTTTCGTGAAGATCCAACAATTGTAGATCAATAATTTTTAAAACGTTTTCTTTTGATAATGGATGGTAAACTATTGTTTCATCCAGCCGATTTAAAAATTCTGGATTAAATGTGCCCCTCACTTGATCTAAAATGCGATCCCGCATATCTTCATAGTTCGCTTCTTCACTATCTTCCGAAAAGCCAAATGATCCGCTCCCCTGAATTTCTTTGGTTCCAATATTGGAAGTCAGAATTATTATGGTATTCCGGAAATCTACTTTTCGCCCTAATCCGTCGGTCAACACCCCTTCATCAAATAATTGCAATAGTACATTAAACACATCCGGATGTGCTTTTTCAATTTCATCAAATAAAATAACTGAATATGGATTCCGTCGGACTTTTTCCGTGAGTTCACCTCCTTCTTCATATCCAACATATCCCGGTGGCGCACCAATAAGTCTTGATACAGAAAACCGTTCACCATATTCACTCATATCTAGTTTAATGAGTGCTTCTCCGTGACTAAATAAATAATGAGCTAATACCTTAGCTGTTTCAGTTTTTCCAACGCCAGTGGGACCCAAAAACAGGAATACGCCAATTGGTCGATTCGGACTTTTTAGACCTGCGCGAGATCGTTGTATTGCGCGACTGATACTATTAATAGCCCGATCTTGTCCAACAATCCCTTCGGATATTTCATCATTCATCTTTAGTAGTTTAAGACCTTCAGACTGGGCGACTTTTCGTACCGGTATTCGCGTCACCATCGATACCACATCTGCAATATTGTCTTCTGTAACCCTAATGGGGTTAGATGCCTCATTTATTTGCCAATCATTCTGGAGATTCTTCAGTTTATAAACCAGTTTTTGTTCCGTATCTCGAAGATTGGCTGCATCTTCAAATTTTTGTGCCATCACAACCGAATCTTTTTTCGACCGTACCTTTTCAATTTCAAGTTCAAGGTCTATCACTTCTTGAGGTACTTTCATATTCAGCATATGAGAACGAGAGCCCGCTTCATCCAGGATATCAATGGCTTTATCCGGTAAATATTTATCGGTTATGTAACGATCGGATAATTGAACACAGGCTTCAATCGCCTCATCATCGTAAATAACATTATGATGTTTTTCATAACTGGATTGAAGTCCTTTCAGGATAGCAATAGACTCCGCTGTTGACGGCGGTGCTACGTTCACTTTTTGGAATCGACGATCCAGAGCGCCGTCTTTTTCTACATATTTCCGATATTCATCTAGCGTTGTGGCCCCAATACAATGAATATCTCCACGAGCCAGTGCCGGTTTAAACATATTAGAAGCATCCAAAGACCCGGATGCACCACCCGCGCCAACTAGGGTATGAAGTTCATCAATAAACAGAATAAGGTTATCGGCTTTTTCTAACTCCACCATGATTGTTTTCATTCGCTCTTCAAATTGACCGCGGTATTTTGTTCCAGCAACAAGTCCGGCTAAATCAAGAGATAAAATTCGTTTATTGTGCAAAAGACGTGGGACATCTTTTGTGATAATTTTTTGTGCAAGTCCCTCAATAATAGCTGTTTTACCCACACCAGGTTCACCAATCAGGACGGGGTTATTCTTTTTTCGACGTGACAATATTTGGGCCACCCGTTCAATTTCATTCTGTCGACCAATAACCGGATCAAGCTTTCCTTGTTGGGCCATTTTGGTAATATCCCGAGAAAAATGATCCAGTGCAGGTGTTTTTGATTTAGGTGATTTTTCTTTCCGTTTACGCTTTGACTGCACAGGCTTTCCTGCCCGACTATCATCCTGAATCAAATCCACAACACTGTCATAATTTAAGTTATGAGCGTTGAGTACTTCGTAAGCGATTCCTTCTGTTTCCTTAAGCATGGCTAAAAGAAGATGCTCGTCATCAGCAATGGTGACTCCTATTGCAGATGCTTCATTAAAGGCATTCCGAAGGATGCGCTCCGCACGGCGAGTCAAAGGTAAATGTCCCAATGTCATGGTACCGCCAGATGTTTTTATCATATCCTCCACCATGGCACGGATATCTTCAATGTCACAGTCATAAATATCAAAAATTTTAGAGCCAAGTCCAGAATCTTCACGCAAAAGACCCAATAATAAATGCTCAGAACCCACATAACTATGTCCAAGGCGAATGGCTTCCTCCTTGGCATATTTCATTATGTTCTGCACGCGTTTGGAAAAATTTTCTTTCATGCTACCTTGAAATTAAACAGGCTTTATTCAGTATCAAAACTTATCTGTGGGAGAGAGTGAACCATTTCCCAGATAATATTTCTTTTTTCCAATGGATGCCACCTCCGGATTATGGGTGGTAATGACAAATGCCTGATTAAAATCAGTATTGATTTTTTTGAACAAATCTATCAGGCGATTGGCATTCCCCAAATCTAGGTTTCCTGTGGGTTCATCGGCCAACACCAGTTTTGGCTCATTCATTAGGGACCGTACCACCGCCACACGCAGGCGTTCCCCTCCGGACAATTGGGATGGAAAATGATCCTTCCGATCAATGAGGCCAATATAATCTAATAATTCATTCGCTTTAGAATGATCTCCCTCATTTCCTGAGATTTGATTTGGAATGAGTACATTCTCATATGCAGTAAATTCCGGTAGTAAATGGTGAAACTGAAAAACAAAGCCAAGAACCGTATTACGTAGTTGTGCTAATGCATTATTTGACAAAGATTCTACAGATTTACCATCTAACTTAAGTGTTCCTGTATCCGGTTTATCCAATGTACCCAATATATTGAGTAAGGTGGATTTACCTGCACCACTGGGTCCCATAATGGTCACGAGATCACCTGGTTCAATATCCATGAATATATCTTTAAATACGGATAGTTTTTTGGATCCGTTTCGATAGGATTTTGATAAATTTTTTGCTTCTAAAATCATTTCTCTAAATATATGGCTTCTAAGGGTGAAATCATCAGAGCCCGTTTCGCTGCAATGAAGGAAGATAAAATGACCATTCCCAGGGAAATAGACAAGATAGTTATGACATCATTAATAAAAATAACCATAGGCAAATGCGGTGTAAAATAGATATCCTCGGGAAGTGTAATAATACCAAAAATATTTTGAATTAGAATGAGTGATAGTCCAAACCCTAAGCCCGCAGCGATCCCTACACCACCAATCATACCACCTTGATACATAACGATAGACTTTATCAATCCTCGAGTGGATCCCATGACTTGAAGAATTCCATATTCTCTTACTTTTTGTGCCGTAACTAATACCAATGTGGTTACAAGGTTAAAACAGGCGACCAAAATAATCAAACTCAGCACCGCCAAGGACCCTATTCGCTCAAATTTCATAGCGCCGAATAATTCACTGTGGAGATCTCCCCAAGTATCAACATGGGCATTCGTAAATCTTTTTTGGATGGTTGCCTTTACCCTATCAATGTCGGCATTTTCAGTTAGACGAATATCCACACCATCAGGACCCTCTTTTCGAATAAACAATTTTTGGCCAACATTTGTTGGTATAAATGCAATTTTATCATCTAAATCAAGCACTTGAATATTAAAGATTCCGCCCACAACACATTGAATCTGCCGCGGGATTCCCCAACTGGATCCATGGTCTATAGGACTCATAATCCTGAGTCCATCCCCCAAATTAAGATTGAGACGACGCGCAGTCATTTCACCTAAAAATACTTGGGGTAAATTTGAACTCCCATCTCCTTTCAGCATATTTAATTCGTAGAATGAGGATATCATTTCAGAATCTACGGCCTTGAGTAAAACCATTCGTTGGGAATCTTCTCGCCCGAGGATCAATCCTTTTCTTTCTTGAAACGACATGACCGATTTTACCCCATCAATTGATTGAATTTCCTGGATGCTGCCATCCCAATCGGTTAATCTACTTACACGAATATCACCTTCAAAACCAATAATCCGACTCACGACACGTGATTCAAACCCATTGAGAATCGATACAGAAAGAATCATGGCCATACAACCCACGGCCAAGCCGATAATAGCGATCCACCCCGTCAGACGACTGGGGCCAGCCCCTTTTCCACCAAGCATAAAGCGCCGGGCAATAGATTGTGAGAACCTCATTCGTAATTCAATGCCTTTGCCGGTTGAATTTTCCCAGCGCGGATGGTAGGCCATATTGCGGCAATCACGGAGAAAATAACAGAAACTATTATCACAATGCCCACATGAGCCAAATTCACATCCACGGGGATAAAATCCATAAAATACACATCTTCAGGTACGGTAATTAGTTTATAATGATTCTGCAACCAGGCAAGAAAAAGAGCCAGCGCAGAACCGAAAACAGCACCAGCCACTCCGATGATAAATCCTTTGGCAAGAAAGACCTGTTTCAACTTTCCTTGAGGCAACCCTAAAGATTTCAGAATACCGATTTGACGTGTTTTATCCAGAACAATCATGGCCAACGCCGATATAATATTCACAATACCCACCAGAGCGATGAGGCTGAAAATAAATAAAATTGGCCAGCGCTGAACATCCATCCATTTGAACAAGGCACGGTTTTTTTCTTTCCAGGTCATGACCATATATGGATAGGCCAATTCTTCTCCTAATAATTGGGAAAAATCATTTGCCAATGCCGGATCGTTCATTCGCAGCACATGACCGGATACTTTCCCTTCCATATTAAATAAACCATCTGCCTGTTTCAAGTTTGTATAAACAAGAGACTGATCATATTCAGACATACCGGAATGAAAAATTCCAGTAACCGTAAATTGTTTTAGTCGTTTTTTGGATCCTCTTAATGTGGCTAAATCAAATAGAACAGTTTTATCTCCAATGCCAATATTCAACTGATTCGCTAACCGTTCTCCAAGAATGATTCCGTGATCATCCAAATCTACAGTTCCACTGACTAATATATTTGAAAGGAAATCATTTCCGGATGACTCAATGCCCTCAACGATTACACCTTCTGCGGATTTCCCTTTTCGCAATAAAGCAGTGCCTTGAATAAATTTTGATTGAACCACTTTACCATCATAAGCTGAAATTATTTGATTCATTCCTTCAATTTCTGACGGAATGGAATTGTTTAAATAATGGCGGACACGGATGTGGCCATCAAAGTCAGCAATTTTTTCTGAGATTACCCTTTCGAATCCATTGAGAATAAATAATGTAATGAGGAGTGCCGATATTCCAACGGCAAGCCCTGCCACAGAAAGGATACCGGCAATACGGGTAAAACTCCCTTTTTGTGTTGACCTGAGGTATCGTATTGATAAATAAAAAGGGAAATTCACCAGTGATATTTTACTCTTCTGTTCGCATAGCCGGAAAAAGAATCACATCCTTAATTGTCACATTTTCCGTCAAGAGCATGACCAATCGATCCACGCCTATTCCAACACCACCTGTAGGTGGCATACCTGTTTCCATTGCTTGAAGAAAATTTTCATCTACGGGATGAGCTTCTTCATCTCCACCTTCTGCCAATCGGGCCTGGGATTCAAACCGTTCCCGCTGATCGATGGGGTCATTCAACTCTGTAAATGCATTGGCGAATTCCGCTCCACCAATAAATAATTCAAATCGTTCGACTAAATGAGGATTTCCGTTACGATGTTTTTTGGCCAAAGGTGAAATAGCTTTGGGATAATCCGTTACAAAAGTGGGTTGAATTAAGTTTGGCTCAACTAATGCGCACATTAATTCGTCCAACATTTGACCATAATTGGCATTTTCTTCCACTTCAATATTATTGGATTTACATATCTTTTTCATTTGTTCAACCGATGCTTCTGTTAAATCTTCTCCAGTCACATCCTTGAGTAATTCTAAAAGAGGTCGTCGCTGAAATGGTTTGGATAAATCTATATCCATCTCTCCCCAAGTCACCTGCAAAGCATCTATACTTTTTGCAACACTTTGAATCATATCTTCAACCAAATTCATATTATCTTCAAAATCTGCATAAGCCCAGTAAAATTCCAACATAGTGAATTCAGGATTATGATTTCGGTCCATTCCTTCATTGCGGAAATCTTTGGCAATTTCATATACACGATCCATTCCCCCGATAATGAGCCGTTTCAAGTATAGTTCATCCGCAATCCGTAAATAAAGCTGTTGATCCAGAGCATTGTGATGGGTGGTAAAAGGCCGGGCATTTGCACCGCCATAAAGGGGCTGAAGCACCGGTGTTTCCACTTCTAAAAAGCCCATATTATCTAAATGATCTCTTAACCCACGGATAATTTTTGCACGTTTTATAAATGTCTCCCGCACATCAGGATTCACAATTAAATCCAGATGTCGATTTCGGTAACGCTGTTCTTTATCGCTGAAAGCGTCAAATGTTTCCCCTTCTTTTTCTTTCACAACCGGTAAGGGTCTAATGGATTTACATAGAATCGTAATTGAATTTGCATGAATAGATTTCTCACCCATTTTTGTCTTGAATGCATATCCCTGAACGCCCACATAGTCACCAATATCCAGTAATTTAAAATGGGCATAATTTTCTTCACCTACGTCATCTCTTCGGGTAAATACCTGAATTTTTCCTTTTCCGTCCTGGATATGAAAAAAGGATGCTTTTCCCATTTTACGAAGGGACATAATGCGCCCCGCAACATTCACATCATTATTTTCCAGATTTTCAAAATCATTCAAAATATCTATACTGAAATGGGTGGGCTCATATTTTTGTGGATAGGGATCCACGCCTCCATCAATTAGTTTTTGTAATTTTTCTTTACGAAAATCGATAATCTGTTTTAAACTTTTGTGATCTTCTGACATATTTATTAAACTTCCTGTGGTTCCATATTTCGGCCCAGTTTCTTCATCAAAAAGGCCCGAATAAACTTATCAATATTACCATCCATTACCGCAGAGACATTTCCCGTCTCTTCTTTAGTTCGATGGTCTTTTACCATATTATACGGATGAAAAACGTAAGATCGGATCTGGCTCCCCCAACCAATATCCAGTTTTGTATCTTCCAAATCCTTCATAGCTTCTTTTTCTTTTTCAACTTCTGCCTGGTACAGCCGTGCTTTTAACACTTTCATAGCGGATGCTTTATTTTTATGCTGACTCCGTTCATTTTGACATTGGACTACAATACCCGACGGCAAATGGGTAATTCGAATGGCCGAATCCGTTTTGTTCACATGTTGCCCCCCGGCACCGCTGGCACGATATGTATCAATGCGCAAATCACCCGGGTCAATCTCAATTTCAATTTCTTCATCAGATGATGGATATATAAATACAGACACAAATGACGTATGGCGGCGGCTGTTTGAATCAAATGGTGATATTCGCACCAATCGATGGACACCCGCTTCTGCTTTCAATAAACCGTAGGCATAATCGCCTTTAATCTCCATTGTTAAATTTTTAATTCCAGCTTCATCCCCCGGTTGAAGATCCATAATCTCTTTTTTAAATCCTTTGCGCTCAATCCAACGCGAATACATACGATATAGCATCTCCGCCCAATCCTGGCTTTCCGTACCGCCAGCGCCGGGGTGAATTGTCATAATAACATTTTGTGTATCTTGCTCATCGCCGAGAATCATTTTTAGTTCTAAATCCTCAATCGTAGTGACAAACTTATTGAGTTCTAATTCTACTTCCTTTAAATCCGCTTCCCCTGCTTCTGCAAATTCTAAGAGGACTTCCACATCTCCATGCATCGTATCTAATACTTCCCAAAGAGATATTTCTTTCTCAATAATAGAGATTTTTTTCAAGAGCGCTGACGCTGCCGTATTGTCGTTCCAAAAATCAGGCGAAGCCGATATCTGGCGCATTTTTTCTAAGTCAGCTTGTTTAACGGATAGGTCAAAGATACCTCCGCAATTCTGTGTATTTTTTTTGTGCAGTGGCATATTGGTCTTTTATATCAAATAATTCCATAGATTAAATTAACAAGAAGCCGTTGATAATCTTTAGAATTTTATCGCTAATACAGTCATAACTGCCACGCCTGCAATCAGCATCAATAATTGAATAATGGATTTTTTAACATCTGTATTATGGTGAAGTTCAGGAATCAAATCAGAACCAGCAATATAGAGAAATCCACCAGCTGTAAGCGGCACAAGTGCTTCTGTAAATCCTGAAATATTTTTTCCCATCTGAAGAGCAAATAATGCACCAACTAAAGCTAACGATGCACTGAAAAAATTCACTATTAATGCTTTTTTGACTGAAAGTCCTCCATTAATTAAAATAGAATAATCACTGATTTCTTGGGGGATTTCATGGAAAAGCACGGCGGTCGTAGTTGCAACCCCCAATGGAATACTGGCAGCATAACTGATGGCAATGAGGACACCATCAATAAAATTATGCATGGCGTCACCAAAAATATTCATGGGGACCACCGGGTGGATGTGATCCTCTGTCGTTGGATGATGGCAATGGCGCCACCGAAAGAATTTTTCCATCACAAAAAATGTTGCAAGACCGCCAATCGTCCACAATGATACGTAAAGGGGATTGTCGGCTGTTGCGTAGGCTTCCGGCAAGAGGTGAATCAACGCACCACCAAAAAGACTTCCTGTAGCGAAGCTCACCAAGTAGGTCATGATTCGATCTAGCGTTTTTCCTGACAGTGAAAGTGTGATAACGCCGGCTAAAGAAACAAGACTCACAAGCAAAACGCTGAGGATTGTGTAACTTAAAATTGACATATGTTTTTCTGTCCCCCTTCCACAAACTTAGAGCGACAAATATAATTAATCTCCAGAAGCAATAAACATTCGATCATTTAAATATTTTCTCAGGGCAATATCATCCATACCAATATGAGCAAACCGACCATTTTCAGCCACGGAAATCCGTGCTTTTTCTTCCGAAATCAATACAACAATCGCATCAGTCTCTTCAGAAATGCCCAATGCTGCACGATGACGTGTACCCATTTCCGGATCAATCATGGTACTTTCAGTCAGCGGCAAAATACACGCCGCCGCATCAATAATGTCATTTTGTATAATAACCGCTCCATCATGGAGTGGAGAAGATGGATTAAAAATAGACACGAGTAAAGGAGCGGTTACTTCCGCTTTTAGCTGAGTCCCTTGATCTTTGTAAGATTTAAGACCCGTTTCCCGTTGAATCACGATTAGCCCGCCCCAATGCCGTTCTTGAAGCTGAGTAGCCCCTTCCACAATAGATATAATTGTTCTGGATGTTCCCACACGAAATATCTTTTGGAAAAATCTTGTTTGACCCACATAGATTAAAAGACGCCGTAGTTCCGGTTGGAATAGAATGACAAAGGCCACCACCCACACCGTTTGGAATTGATTGACCAGCCAACTGGATGCGCTGAGACCAAAAGCGTTAAAGAGGAATGAACCCACCATGAGAATAATGAGCCCGGCTAACATTTGTCCGGCACGCGTACCTTTAAAGTAAATATATACTTTGAAAAACAGCCAACTCACCAGAAGCAAGTCAATCACATCAATTAAGGTGACCGTCAGAAAACCGATTTTAAACAGAATCATCTAATTCATTCCCATGATTTTTTCGGTGATGGTGACGGTACGAAGAACGGAGACGACATCATGGACCCGGACAATACGGGCACCATTCATCACACCGGCAGTGATGGACGCCAAGGTGCCTTCCAATCGTTCAGTCACCGGCAGGTTAAGTGCCGTGCCGATAAACGATTTCCGGGAAGGACCAATTAAAACGGGATATCCCATAGCGCAAATTTGCTTCAATTCACGGATCAATTCAAAATTATCTTCCAATCGTTTTCCGAACCCAATTCCCGGGTCGAGTATGATATTTGTATTCGAAATGCCTGCTTTTTTTGCTTTGACTATTTGTGCTGTAAAAAAATCTTTTATCTCTCCCATAAGATCTTCATAATGGGGCTCTTTTTGCATATCCCTCGGCGTTCCTTTGATATGCATCAAAATAACAGGTACATTCTTTTCCGCAACCAATGGAGCTATGCCCTCATCAAAAGTAAGTCCAGAAATATCATTCACCAAATTGGCGCCCGCATTCAATGCCGCGGAGGCCACTTTTGATTTATATGTATCAATGGAAATAACACAATCAGATTGTTTTCGAATCGCCTCAATCACGGGAATCGTCCGGTTCAATTCTTCTTCCAATGATACGGGTTCAGCACCGGGACGAGTAGATTCGCCGCCGATATCAATTATATCCGCACCGTCCTCAATCATTTTTATTGCATGGGTGGCCGCCTGTTCCGGCGTATCAAACTTCCCCCCATCGCTGAAGGAATCCTGCGTTACATTGAGGATACCCATAATCAGGGTATTGGATGGCTTATTTAGCCAGGATTGAAATTGGGTGTTATTCATTAAATATTTGCGAAAAATACAGACGAGAAATTAGGAACGAATTCGATTGATATTTTAAATTTTATACGGTCTTCGCCCCATATATTAAATATAAAATAGACTTTATTGGTTATATTTCAGAAAATGAGTAAACTTTAGATAATTAATCCTGTGGAAACACTATGTCCAATCTGAATCCACTTTCATTTCATAAAGATCTCGGACTCGTCCTTGGTTATGACGATCCAAAGAATCCCACCAAAGAAGTAATTTGGGAAAATATTTCCAAGAAAAAGAAGGAATATATTTTTCCACTCATTTATAGATTAATCTTATCAACTATAATTTGTGGTTTAGCATACAACTCAGGTTTGGATTAGTACTTTTATGCATCCATTCTATTACTTGTAACAGGGGCATTTGTCAGTCTAAAACACAAAAGTGATTTAGAGAAACAATTTGAAATCGCAGATGAAGAAATCGAAGAGCAGTTGACCATTTATGAAGAATGGAATAATGGCTATTAAAAAAGCCTCATCCCGATTAATCGGGACAAGGCTTTCAAGTGTTCAGTAAAGTTTCTAAACCGCGAGTACCCAAGTAAACTAATCCTTGAAGGTTTAGCTAACTTTCTATCCGTAATTTTTATTCCGTTTCAGATTTCTGTTGTTTTTGCTGATTCGGTTTCCGTCGACGCCGTCTTTTCTTCGGTTTTCCCGTCGATCCATTTTTTGACCGTTTAATCTGTTTCCCATCCATCACCGCCTGCACTTCATCACCATTAATCGTTTCGTGTTTCAGCAATGCTTTAGACAGGTTATGGAGTTGTTCAATATTGTCTTTTAGGACGCGTTGTGCGTTACCCTGAGCTTTACGCACTATCCGTACTACTTCTTCATCAATCATCCGCGCCGTCGCTTCCGAATAATCCCGGTGACTTTGAATTTCTCTACCCAAGAATATTTCTTCATTTTTCTTACCAAAAGTCATGGGGCCCAACACATCGCTCATACCCCACTCACAGACCATTTTCCGAGCAATTTTGGTTGCCTGCTCAATATCATTCCCTGCGCCGGTTGTAAGTTCATTAAAGATGAGTTCTTCTGCGGCACGACCTCCCATTAATATAGCCAATCGACCTTCAATATATTCTCGCGTATATCCATGTTTTTCGTCAATGGGAAGCTGCATGGTAACACCCAAAGCCCGTCCTCGGGGAATAATGGTTACCTTATGAACCGGGTCTGCCCCTTCGGTTTTTACTGCCACAAGCGTATGGCCTGCCTCATGATAGGCTGTAGTTTTCTTCTCTTCTTCAGACAAAACAATACTTTTCCGTTGAACACCCATCATGACCTTATCTTTCGCTTCCTCAAAATCGGACATATCCACAGATCGTTTTTTCTTCCTTGCCGCCAATAGGGCTGCTTCATTCACGAGGTTTTCAAGATCCGCACCCACCATGCCCGGTGTTCCTTTTGCAATAGCGTCCAATTTCACATTGCGCTTATTCATTACAATATTTTTCGTATGAACTTTCAGAATACCTAATCGTCCTCTTAAATCAGGAACATCCACAATAATCTGTCGGTCAAATCGTCCCGGACGAAGGAGGGCTGAATCCAGCACATCCGGTCGGTTTGTTGCGGCCATCAAAATTATATCTTCATTGGGCTCAAACCCGTCCATTTCTACCAATAAAGCATTAAGCGTTTGCTCACGTTCGTCGTGCCCACCGCCTAAGCCGGCGCCGCGTTGACGACCCACCGCATCTAATTCATCAATAAAAATAATACAAGGTTGATTCTTCTTCCCTTGCTCAAATAAATCTCTTACACGAGAGGCACCAACCCCCACAAACATTTCAACAAAATCAGCGCCGCTAAGGTTGAAGAAAGCTACATTTGCCTCTCCCGCAACCGCCCGGGCCAACAATGTCTTACCGGCACCGGGAGGGCCCACTAACAGTACGCCTCTGGGAATTTTTGCACCCAGTTTTTGATATCGTTTGGGTCTTTTAAGAAAATCCACGATTTCCATCAATTCTTCCTTCGCCTCCACACACCCAGCCACATGATCAAAAGTAACTTTTGGTTTATCCGAAGTCCAAACTTTTGCACGACTTTTTCCAAAATTAAAAATGGATTTCATTCCTCCGGCGCCGCCCTGCATTTTCCGCATGAGGAAAATCCAAAACGCCAAGATAGCAATCCATGGGAGGAAATTCAAAAAGTATCCGGTCCAATCAACCGATTTCTGTCTGAAAGTATAGTCCACATTATACTTATCCCACTCATTCATAACCTCCCGATCAATAAAGGGGAGTTTTAACCGAAATCGAACGATTTCCTTTGACATGCCTGCTGGATTGATAATCATCTGCTGTTCGGATAATTCACCATGGAAAATTTCATCTACAACCCGGGCTTCCGCAATCAATCCCCCGGTGAGGAAACTTCTATATTCGGAATATTGAATTTCAAATTCATCCGCACCTTTACTGTTAAATAAGTTGGATAAAAAGACAGCCGATATAATAATTAAAACCCAGACAAAACTGGTTTTTCCTGCTCGTTTCCATTGAAACTGTTCTATGTTTTTCCCATCCTTTTTCGATTTCTTGGGCGATTTATTCCGCCCTTGTGGTTTGTTATTCTTCGATCTATTTTGCTTTTTAGAATTCACGTTACTCACTCTCTAATGCTTCTAGGCGATAAATTGCCTTCAAGTTTCTGTATAATTGGTCATAATCCAGACCGTATCCTACAACAAATTCAGGTGGAATTTCAAACCCAACCCAATCAATCTTAAAATCAAGTTTTGCTATATCTGGCTTCATTAATAGGGTTACAATAGCCACTGATTTTGGACCAGCTTCTAACATTCGGTCTTTAATAAATTTTATCGTTAAACCAGAATCAATAATATCTTCCACAATAATCACATGACGATTGGTAATATCTGCAGAAATATCCTTCCGTAGTTTAACGGTTCCTACAGATTCTGTTCCAGTATAACTGGATACCTTTATAAAATCAATTTCACAGTCTATGTCCAATTCCCGAATGAGATCTGCACAAAAAATAAAACTTCCGTTTAATATACCAATCAAAATTGGTGCTTCACCGGCATATTTTTGAGATATGTCTGCAGCAATTTCCTTGACCTTATCTTGAATTTGGTTTTCGGAAAGTAATTCAGTTAATTTTTCTTTATTTACGTCCAAGATACCCCAACTTTTGTTTGCATAGAAAGTTCCAAAAAATTTTGAGTAGAATGGGTAATTTTTGCCTTGTCACTCAACCGTCGACCGCATACCCATATAATTTCTTCATTTGCCATTAAAACAAGTTGTTTTTCCTTGGTAAAGCAATCTACTTTTTCATCCACTAAAAAATCGCTCACTTTTTTATGCCCCGCCATCCCCAAAGGCTGAAATACATCCCCATTCTGCCAAGATCGAATTGATAGTCGTTTCCCATTCAGAATACTTCCATCAATCACTTCATGAAATGGATTTAAATCCATGGATGGTACTTCAATTTTATTGAGTGAAATACTGAAACCATCAAAGCCAAATCGACCCATACTTTTTATGGGCAATTCAATTTTTTTCTGAATTTCATGGTTCAGGATAAAACAGTGTCGGTCTCGTAAAATGGCCCATTGATTATTTAACTTGAAGGTCGAACCGGTCTTGGGTGAATGAAACCACAGGTTTAATGCTTCCCTTCGATGCCGCCGCCAAGGAATATCTGTTTCACCAATAATATGTTTCACAAGTCGAGCCAATTGGTTTGTCGATAATTTAATTGCCAATGTATCATAAATCAATTTTTGATGATCCCGATCCTCAACCTTTTCAGAAAGTTTGGCAACCAAACCATTCATCCGAGCCACGGATTCCGTTGCTTTTTGAGACAAACTATTGAATCGACTTACAATTTGACTCGCCTGAGCTTCCCACGGTTTTACGATTTTATGACGAACATAATTTCGTTTGATTGACACATCCTTATTGGATTCATCCTCTATATATTTCAAACTATGAAAATGGACATACCCCTCAATATCACTTCGGCTAAATTTTATAAGTGGACGGATAATTTGTCCATTCTTTTTTGGAATGCCGCGAAGTCCTTCAACCCCACACCCGTCGTCCATATGCATAAGGATAGTTTCAACATTATCATTGGCATGGTGGGCGGTTAATAGAAAGTCACAATTCTTTTTTAACCGAGTAGACTCAAATGCTTCTTGCCGAATTCGCCGTGCCCACATTTCCATACTATCGCCTTTTTGATATTTTCCCTCTGCTTGGATAACTGTTAATGCCACATTTAGCGTGGAACATAAATCACGAACAAATTTTTCTTCTGCAATTGACGCATTTCGAATACCATGATTCACATGGATAGCACACACTTCAATCTGAGTATTTTCTCTTAATTGTGTTGAAAGGTGAAGAAGGCATACCGAATCCAGCCCACCGGAAACCGCCACTAGTAAACGTGTGTGTTTCCTTTCGGAAAGGTACGGAGCCAAATCCTGATAAAAACCAGTGAATAACAATTGATCCATTATCAAATTATATCCTATTTAAACTGAGAGACTACCTTCGCCGCTGATTTGGCTGAGGACATAATATAAAAATGCACACAGGGGACCTTGGCATCTACCAATGCCTGCACCTGCTCCAAAGCCCATTCAACACCGATATTTACAATATCTTTTTTTGACTGACCGATAACTTTTTCGGATAAAGCCTCCGGAATATCGACATAAAAGTTTTTAGGGATGACACTCAAATGTTTTTCGGTGGATAAAATTTTTATGCCAGGAATAATGGGCACATCAATCCCAGCGGACCGACAATCGTCAACAAATTTAAAAAAAGCAGAATTATCATAAAACATTTGCGTAACGATATAGTCTGCGCCTGCATCCAATTTGGCTTTTAAGTATTTTATATCAGTAGCCATATTGGGTGCTTCAAAATGTTTTTCAGGATATGCACCCACACCGATACAAAAATTTGTCGGAGCAGCATCAATTAATTCTTCAACATATTTTCCGTCATTCATATCTTTAATTTGACTCACCAAATTGGATGCATATCTATGGCGAGTTTTTCCTGGTGAGTCTGGTGCATCTTTGCGAAGTTCATCTCCCCGGACGGCCAATACATTATTAATCCCAAGATAATTCAATTCAATCAGGGCATCTTCTGTTTCTTCCCGAGTAAAACCGCGACAAAGAATATGAGGTACCGTTTCCACATTAAATTTATTTTTAATGGCAGCACTAATACCGATAGTTCCCGGCCGTTTGCGACGAATGAACCGAATCATTTTCCCTTCACCAGCATCTTCATAATACACCTCTGCTGAGCGGCTGGTTAAATCGATAAATGGGGGATCGAATGGGATCAATGCTTCAACCAAATTAAAAACACGATCAATGGATCCACCACGGGTGGGAGGAATTATTTCAAAACTGAAAAGTGTTTTGTTTGCTTTTTCAAGAAATTCTATAACTTTCATAGCTTTTAATTTACCCTGTCTTTTAAGGGATTTAAAAATGGGTTTTCTTTTAATTCATAATGTAAAGTTGTATCCGGGCCATGTCCGGGATGGACAATTCTATCATGGGCAACCGAATTGAATAGATGAACTAAGGATGATTCTAATGTGGCCCAATCTCCCCCGGGTAAATCCGTTCTTCCCACACTTCCCCGAAATAACGTATCTCCAACAAAAAGATGGTTGTCAATTTCAAGACATGTACCCCCCGGTGTATGCCCCGGCGTTGGAACTAAATGAATATTAAATGCATTGATTTTTAGATTTTCTGCATCATTAAACCAAACATCTACTGCGGGTGTCTCTCGAGAGGGCATTCCAAACATTCTGCATGCATCTTCGTATGTATTTAAAATATATTGTTCATTGGGATGAAGATAAAATGGAATATCATATTTATGCTTTAAAGGTTGAACAGCACCAATATGATCTAAATGGGCATGGGTATTCACAATGGCTATGGGGGTTAATTTATTGTCTTCAATCGATTGGATAATCAGATGTTCATCATCACCCGGATCTACAAAAATTGCATCCGTCGAATCAGAATACCATACAATATAACTGTTTTCCTGAAACGGACCCGTGACAACCGTTTCAACATTAATGCTCAAATTTCCTCGAAAAACAATTGGTTAAGGCACTGAATTTTATCTTCGTAAGAATGTGGATACAAAAATCGTTCTGCCGCAGATATACTGCTTAAGATTGAATTCCCATCCTGAGGAGTAAAACAGAATCCGTATATTTCATGTTCATTCCGTACATGTAGTGTTTGTTCCACCACAACAGCCTGATTTAAAATTCGACCAAAATGACCATGATCCCGGCCAAAGGAATAAACGGTACTGGTCATATCCTTTGTAGTCATCGCCACGAGATCATTTGCAACAAGGCGATCTTTCACTTCATTTAGTGTTGTGGGCTCTTTTGTTCTTAACATAAACCAGAGGACATGCATGTATTGGCTGTTCACTTTCATTGCGGAAGAAAACATATTTAAATCATATCCCAAGGTTGCAAAAAGTTCATAAGCATCTTTGGCATGGTGAGAACCAAATTGTTCATCGCTATGACTACCCACAACGGGTGCAGGGATAAAACTGCCCGCTTGACTCGTATCATTGGCTCTCCGAACACATACAAAGCGACCTTCCTTAAGATTTTCCGGTCCAGATTCGTTTAACACCAGTGAATTTGTAATACACGAAATATTATGGGTATTACATGACACTATTTGTACAAACTGGTGATCTCCGTTTTTTAGTATAGAATCGTTGATTCCGCGGGCGTATTTAACCCCAAACCCTTCTTCACTCCCCTGGGCCATAAACCCTTTCACTTTGTCAGCAAATTTTTGATAATATTTCTCCTTATTTTTATGGCCAATTCCAGATGGAGTACAATCAATGACAACAGATGCTCGGCTAATGGCTTCTTCTGTTTCCAAGTCCGGATCCATACCTAATTCTTTAAAGCCATCTAACCGATCCTCACTCACAGCTAATCGGGCACCGCGTTTTAATAAATCAATTACTTTTGATCGGTCACCGCGCAGGGGTGTATTTTTATTAAATGTGACTTCATCAATTCCCAGTTTTTCTCGATAATCACATAATAAACCAATCAGCGGTTCACCAATGGTTCCCGTTCCCACAACATGGACAATTTTACGTTCCATCTAAATTTACTCCTTCATTCGAATTTTTATTTTTATTTAACAAGCGGTTCTCTATACGCAATTGGATGATGAACCATCCAAGGATTGTACCAAATACAATCAAATAGACAGCCATGAAATAACCAAAGAAATTATACATTTGCACGGACCCTTGAATTGATACGTATCACATGAATTCTATACTTGAGCATTAGAACATACAAAAGTGTAAAAATACTCAAAGATAATAAAAATGGGATCAAAATTTCCGATGGCTGCTGAGCCATTTCAACTTGCGGATGAGACTGAATCTCCGGTGTCCAAAATTTTACGGATACAAATATAATAGGTACATCAACAAATGCAATTATTCCAACTGCGGCTGCATATCGCTTTACCCGTTCGATATGACCTCCAAATGTTCGCATCATGAAATAACCAATATATATTAAAAACAGGATGAGCGTTGTTGTGAGTCTCGGTTCCCATATCCATGGCTTACCCCAAATGGGTATTGCCCAAATTGGACCGGTGATTAGCACCAAAGACATAAATACAGTTCCTATTTCTGCTGCTGCAAGACCCACAAGATCCCAATAGTCATCCTTTTTCATAAAAAATAGAATACCGGCCACCATCACAACAAAATAAGACAAAAATCCAACCCAGGCCGATGGTACATGAACATAAAATATTTTCTGTGCCCAATGTTGCTCTGGAACCATGGGCGTGTTCATGATGACATTCCACACATTAAATAACATCATGGCTGCGATTAAAATCAGCCCGGATCTGTTCGTTTTATTATTAAAAAAAGGTTTCATTATTCTTCAGTGATAAAATCGAATAAGGTGTATCCCACAAGCCCAAAAATTACAATAACTGTAAGAATGATTAACAACCAAATTTTCCAGAAGGAATACGGGTCCCCAACCATAATACTCCCGGATATTTTTGTAGCGGCTATAAGAACAGGAGAAACCAAAGGGAATAATAATATTGGTAATAATACTTCACTTAATCTGGCTCGCATCGCAATGCCAGAGACCAAACTGGCAATGGCCATTATTGCACAATTAATCAACAAGGTTGTGCCGATGGCTATCCAAGGCTGTGATGGAAAATCAATCATTAAAAATTTAAAAAATGGGATGAGGATTAATCCTTCCATTATCGTCAGGAAGATAAATCCGCTAATCCATTTTGTGAGAAAAATAAACCCGCGGTCAATCGGGGCACTTATTAACATGGAAAATGCATCAAATTCTTTTTCATAAGAAAAAGTACGATGCACGCCTATCACAGCGACAAACAGTACCATTATCCAAAACATCCCGGGAGCATAATTGGCGATGATCGTTGGGGAAACGTTAGATGATAATGCAAATGTAAGAATAATAGACAATCCGAAAACTAGCATGGAAAGGGTGACTTCCCGAGATCGAAATTCAACAAACAGTTCTTTTTTAAGTAATGTGAAAAACATAGTGATTATGCGATCAACCCCTTCTTAATCCGAAGAATCCGATCACCCAATTCTTCAGCTCGGGATTGGTTATGTAAAACAATCATCATAGATTTCCCCAATTTCTTCCAACGGTGCAAAGATTTATTCACTAACGCTATGCCCTCAGTATCCAGTCCCGAGAATGGTTCGTCAATTAATAATAAATTCCAAGAGGCCAGTGATGCATATGCTAATTTTAACCGCTGAAGCATTCCCTGGGAATAAATAGAAATTGGATCATTTGATTGGTTTGTGAGGCCATAATAATTTAACTGATCTTGAATCCTGGAAATTTCAACGGGCGTTCCCCGAAGTCTCAATGCCAATTGTAAATTTTCTATGGCCGACAATATCGTGTACATAGCGGAGGCATGACCAACATATAGTAATTTTTGGCGAACCAATGGACTCCCATTCAATAAATCATTATTTTGAAATAATATTTCTCCCTTATCGCAAGCCATGATTCGTGCTATAATTCGCAATAACGTTGATTTCCCTGCGCCATTTTTACCCATTATTATAACTGTTTCACCTACTTCCACATGAAACGTAATATTATTTAAAACAGTACGATGATCAAAGGATTTTGATATATTTGAAACAGACAGCACGATAAACGTATTATAATGATTTCAATGCGGCAATTACTTCCGAAACTTCCTTTTTTAAAGTTGCACGACCGGAAATAAAATCATTTTCATTAATATTGCCAATGTCATATTCCATTTCCAACTCCTTAATTTGACGATAAATCAACAGTTTTTTCCGTTTTAATTCTGCCACATCTAATTGAATATGTATTTTTTCGATCCGTGGTAAAAATAAGGGCTGAAGAGCAAAGATAACCGGTAGAATAAACAAAATTAATATCAAGCCGTAATCTCTGATAAAATCAATCATTAATCTTTCCTAGGCCATAAGGCCACCATAGTACCAAAGACCAGAATAAATCCCCCAACCCATACCCATCGGACCAAAGGATTCACCATAATTTTAATAAAGGCCACACCATTTTCACTATCTACGCCAGAAAAAATAGAATAAATATCCTGATTCATGGTCGTATAAATATCCAATTCACTATGGGGTTGACGACGATTCGGATCAGGATTATTATGAAAATATATCCGCTTTTCTGGGTGGAGATTTGTGACAAATTTCCCTTCCTTATTAGTCACCCGGAGGTCCGAAATCCAGGCATAATGATTCGCACGTTCCGCTTCTGACAATTGAATCAACTCGAAGGTATATCCAGCCACATGATCGGTTTCCCCCACCGTTAAACTGAATTCTTTTTCATCATCAAAGGCTTGCCCAGTGAATCCCACAAACATAAAAACAATGCCTATATGAACCACATATCCTCCATATCGAGAACGGTTTTTGCTCACCATCCTTATCAGAGCTTTAATAATGGATTCATCAAATTTTTTCCTCCGGGCATAGATACCCCGGGCAAATTCTGTTCCAATTGTCGCCGTTACAAATGCACCCAAACTGAATGAAATAACAACATAACCCCTAAATCCTACGAAGAGTAGAATGGTTGCTGTACTTAATCCAGTAAGGATGGGAAAAGTAAAATTACGGATCAGGCTTTTCCTACCTGTTTTTCGCCATGCTAACAATGGGCCAATCCCGGTTAATGCCAATAAAATCAGACCAATTGGAATATTCATTTGATTGAAAAAAGGCGGTCCAACCGTAATTTTAGTCCCCCGGACTGCTTCGGAAATCACTGGGAAAAGGGTTCCCCAAAAAACGGAAAAACACAATACAACAAATACCATATTATTAAACAAAAATCCGCTTTCTCTGGAAGTAAATGATTCCATTTTTCTGGGAGACTTCAATTCATTTCTTCTGAAATACATCATGCCAAATGAAACGACTATAATTAAAAATACAAATGTCAAAAAGATAGGTCCCAGGGAAGAAGCTGTAAATGAATGGACAGAACTCATCACACCCGATCTCGTGAGGAAAGTACCGAAAATACAGAGTGTAAATGTCATGATAATTAAAGACATATTCCATAAGCGAAGCATGTCCTTTTTCTCCTGAATAATAATGGAATGGATAAATGCAGTTGCAGTTAGCCAAGGCATAAAACTGGCATTTTCCACCGGATCCCAGGCCCAATATCCTCCCCAGCCTAATTCACGGTAGGCCCACCATCCGCCCAGAATAATTCCCATACTTAAAAACAACCAGGCGACCAGAGCCCATCGGCGAATACTCTGTATCCATAGCGGACTCGTATCCCCATTAATCAAAGCTGAAATCGCAAATCCAAATGGAACAGAAAATCCAACAAATCCCAAATAAAGCATGGGCGGATGAATCACCATGGTCACATTTTGCAACAGTGGATTCAGACCATTTCCATTGGTAACGATAAAATCTGCATCGGTTGGTTTAAACGGATTTGTCACATAATTGGTCAGTATAAGAAAAAATATCTGCACAATCACCAGTGTAATGATTACCCAGGGCATAAGTGAATTATGTTTTCGCTGATTTTGCAGAATAACAATCGTGGTATAAATAGATAAAATAAATAACCAGAATAAAAGAGAACCGGATTGCCCTGCCCACAATGCAGATATTTTATATATGAACGGTGTTTCCAGACTTGTATATCTGGCCACATAATCTATATCAAAATTGCTCTGGATTAATTGAAATGCAAGAATGAACGTTGCCAGAAAAATAAAAAAAGATATACCCAACGCTAATCGTTGACCGGTTAAAAAAAGCCGCTGATCTCCATTTCTTGTATGGAGGAATAGGGTAATCACTGCGAGGATACTGAACCCAAATGCCAGATTCAGCGCCACACCGCCGGCAATAGGCGTCATGAGTCTATTTCATTTAAATTATAACTGGATTCATTACGCAAATCACCTTCGTAACGGGAAGCACATTTGGTCTGTAATTCATCGGCATAAAAGACACCATTCAAATATTGTCCAGTGACGATCACTTCTACACCATCTTTAAATAGATCCGGACGGGTGCGTCCGTATTTTACATCCAATTCCGTATTCCCTTCTTTTAGGACAAATGTACAATCAAGGTAATTGGTCTTAGAAATAGCAATCGAACCATCTTTCACTAAACCGCCTAATTTCGTTCGGCGGTTAATATTATCATTGATGAGTTCATCCACAGACACAAAAGTGGTCATTGCTTTTTCATCTGCCGGATTCATTGATACCCAGCTTATCCAAAAAATGACCATACCGATTATTCCAGTGATCATGAGAAAAAATTTCTTATTACTATTCATTATACTCTCCTAAAATACGGCAGCTTCCTGCCATTCTCCAAATTCTGCTTTCATTGCCACAATAATCTCCCCCATTGTCACAAACGATTTCGCTGCTGCTATAATAGGCGGCATAATATTATACCCATTAATGCAGGCATCCTGAATTTGGCTCAGGGCCAATTGTACTGCATTTTCATCCCGTTCATTTCGGAGCTGCGCCAATGCATTTACCTGGCGGTTTTCAGCTTCATCACCAATTTCTAATAATGGAATTTCAATTTCTTCATCTTGTTTTATAAAAGCATTCACACCTACATGTATAAGTTGTTTATCATCAATTTTTTGTTGATAATCAGAAGCCGCTCGGGCAATTTCCATCTGAAAATACCCTTTTTCAATCGCCGGTATTACTCCACCTAAATTCTCAATTTCATCAAAATATTTTTCCGCTCGGGTTTCCATCTGATCCGTTAATGATTCTACATACCAGGAACCTCCCAAGGGATCGGCCACATTTGCTACTCCCGTTTCAAAAGCGATCAATTGTTGGGTCCGGAGTGCTATCTCGGCAGATTTTTCTGTGGGCAAAGCCAATGTTTCATCCATTGAATTTGTATGGAGAGACTGTGTACCGCCCAGTACTGCCGCCAACCCTTGGAATCCCGTTCTTGCAATATTATTTTCCGGTTGCTGTGCTGTTAAAGAGCATCCGGCAGTTTGGGTATGAAAACGCAATTTCCATGATCGAGAATCTTTCGCATTATATGTATTTTTCATTCGTTTGGCCCAAATTCGTCTGGCAGCGCGATACTTTGCGATTTCTTCAAAGAAATCTAAATGTGAATTAAAAAAGAAGGACAGACGTGGGGCGAATGCATCCACATCTAACCCAGCCGCCATGGCATATTCCACATAGGTAAACCCATTTGCCAGGGTAAAAGCCAATTCCTGAGCCGCTGTGGATCCTGCTTCCCGGATATGGTAGCCGGAAATAGAAATCGTATTGAATTTTGGCATATATTCTGTGCAAAATGCCATCATATCTGTTATGACTCTCATGGAGGGTTCTGGTGGAAATATCCATTCTTTTTGGGCGATAAACTCTTTTAAAATATCATTTTGAAGTGTCCCGCGGAGATTGGCTAAAGCCACACCCTGGTTTTCAGCAACAGCGATATAAAAAGCCAGCAAAATGACAGCAGGACCATTGATCGTTTGAGATACAGAAATATCTCCCAGATTGATTCCTTCAAAAAGCTGCTCCATATCCTTGATGGTGGCAACATTGACACCGCATTTACCCACTTCCCCTTTCGCCCAAGTATGATCCGGATCATACCCCATGAGGGTGGGCATATCGTAGGCCACAGATAAACCGGTTTGGCCTTTACCTAATAAGGAATGATATCGCGCGTTGGTTTCTTTAGGTGTCCCAAATCCGGAGAATTGTCGTTTTGTCCACAACTTTCCCCGATACATATTCGCATGGACACCACGGGTAAAAGGGAATTGACCCGGGAATCCCAATTTTTCAATGTAATCTTCATGGGGATTTACGGGATAATATAGTGGATCTACCGTCTCTCCACTTAAGGTATCAAAGCTATAATCTCTATCGGAAGAAGATTGTATATCTTTTTCCCATTTTTCTTTCATTTGATTAAATAATTCTAATTGCGATAACATTGTGATTTTATAGCGATAGTGACGTAGTAAATTTACCGTGTTCTACGAATTTCTAATACCTTATTCACTCCTTCAAAAACCATCCAAATAATGAGTCCCATTAATAAAATGGTTAGTCCAAATAAAATACCATTATATCCATAAAAATTAATGGCATTAGATACCAACACAGTAAATGTAACCACCATAATAAAAACCATGGGAATTAATAAAGGTAGAATTGGTTTTTTCTTTTGCCAATAGTAAAGCGTAAGTACCATTAGTGTCAGCGCAGCTAACATTTGATTACTCGCGCCAAAAAGTGGCCACAATACCCATCCGGCCTGACGTGTTGCGCCAGATCCCGGGTCTGAAATATTCCAAAATGCCAACAAGATGGCGGGCACAATGGCAATTACTGTGGCAACATATCGATTGGTTAACAGTTTAATCTTCATTGCTAAACCAAATTCTTTTAGAATAAATCGTTGAATTCGGGTAGCCGTGTCTAGGGTTGTGGCAGCAAAAGAAATAACCAGGACAGCCATAAGTGTATTTGCCATTGATGCTGGTATCCCAAGGGACTGAATTAAGGCACCGCCACCTAAAACAAAAGCCGCAGCTTTGTTTTCACTAGCATGGGCCCATGAATCATAATAAACTTCCCAATTATTAAGACCTGATACTGCAACAGAATAATTGGGTATATCAGACTGCGCTACCAAAGATATACCGGCCACGGCAGCAACAGTTGTAGCCAGCGCCAGGGTACCTTCTCCAATCATGCCACCGTAACCCACCATTCTGGCATCGGATAAATGTTCTAACTGTTTGGAGGAAGTACCAGAAGCAACCAAACCATGAAATCCGCTGATGGCACCACAGGCTACTGTGACAAAAAGGAGTGGAAATAAAGAAGGAACGCCTGGTTCTGAAAAGGATCGTAAAGCCGGCGCGTCTACAATGGGTTGTGCAACAAATATGCCAAGGAATAATAATCCCAGTCCAACAATTAACTGATGACTATTGATATAATCCCTCGGTTGAAGGAGTGTCCAAACGGGTAAAAGGCTGGCGATCGCAGAATAAATAAATAGTAAAATGATCCAAAGATTTTTCGCATCCTGTGCCGGCATGACTTCAGTAAAGTCCACAGGTGCTTTTGTGCCCACCCAAACAAAAAAGTATAGCAATGCCAAAGCGATCAAAGATGGAATCAAAATATCCATTTTCTTTTTATAAATCAGATAACCCATAATTATTGCAATAATAATTTCAATATTAATCGGAATGACTGAAGAAGGAATCCCGACAAATAAATCTGCGACAGCCATGGCGAAAACAGCCAGCACAAGCCATACAAGAAGGATGATAAAAATCAAAAACATAAGACGGGCGCGTTTGCTAATTGTAGTGGAGGCAATATCTGCAATACTTTTTCCTTTTTCTTTTACACTCATCACCAATGCACCGAAATCATGAACGGCACCCATGAGGATCGTCCCAAACAAAATCCATACTAATGCGGGAAGCCATCCCCAATAAGCGGCCACACAGGGTCCAATAATAGGCGCTGCACCTGCCACAGATGTGAAATGGTGGCCAAATAAAATATGTTTCTTTGTTGGAACAAAATCAATACCGTCTTCAAACTCTTTTGACGGCATTAGGTGGTTCTCTTCGTTAATATCAAAAATACGGCGGCCCACAAACTTGGAATAAAACCGGTATCCAATAAAAAGAATTGTGAAACCCAATAGGACTAATACAATTGAACTCATTTGATTATTCTTTTATTTCGAAAGGATTTTTGACTGTATGAACTGCTTCAATGATACCCGCCTCACACACACCCAACTTTTTTAGCAATAAATCTCTGGGGCCATGTTCCACAAATTCGTTAGGCAAACCAATATTTTGCACTTCCCCCTTGTACCCTTTCACCGCTAACCATGCGGCAACACCTTCGCCAAATCCTCCTGTAATAATCCCCTCTTCTAGTGTGATGACTTGATTAAAACGGCCAATAATCGATCTCAAATAAGCTTCATCCATTGGTTTGACAAAACGGCAATTCACCACTTCGCAACTAATTCCAGATTGAGATAATTTTACTGAAGCTTCCATGGCATCAAACACTTGGGGGCCAACAGCCAATAATGCCACGTCTGTTCCGGTTTTCATTATTTCCCAACTTCCTATGGGGAGTAGTTCAGCCTGACCATGAGGATCAAATCGGAGTGAAGATGATTTGGGGTATCGAATAGCGAAAGGGCCCCCTTGATAATCCAAGGCTGTATATAAAAGATGGCGTAATTCATTTCCATCTTTGGGTGATGCGAGTACTAAATCCTGAATACATTTCAAATAAGCGATATCCAATGTACCATGGTGGGTGGGACCGTCTTCACCAGCAATACCGGATCGATCCAAACAAAAAACCACGGGTAAATGCTGAATCGCCACATCATGTATAATATGATCATAGGCACGCTGTAAAAAGGTTGAATAAATCGCCACGATGGGTCGTACACCTTCCGTGGCTAAACCGGCTGCAAATGTAACGGCGTGACCTTCCGCAATTCCCACATCATAAAATCGTTTTGGGAATTCTTTTGCAAATGGCGCCAATCCGGTTCCTTCACGCATTGCTGCGGTAATACAAACCATATCTTTTCGGTTGCGAGCGATTTCACAAACAAGTAATCCAAATACATCTTGAAATATTGGTACATTTTTTGTTGTGGATACTTTTCCATTTGATGAACCATTGGGTTTAACGCCATGATATTTTATGGGATCATTCTCAGCCACTTCCATCCCCTTTCCCTTTTTGGTCAGGATATGAAGCAATGCAGGTGTTTTTAAATTTTTTATCCGTTCAAGTGTGGGTACCAACTCATCAATATTATAGCCATCGATTGGTCCAAAATAACGAAATCCCAATTCTTCAAATAACATCCCAGGTACCAATAGAGATTTAAGACTTTCTTCAATTCGATGGAGCATGGACCGAGCGGTCCTTTTTCCAAAAGGTAATTTCCCCGATATATTCCAAATCTCATCCCGAATTCTATTGTAAATCGGATTGGTTACAATCTTAGTCAGGTAGGTATTAATCGCACCCACATTCGGGCTTATTGACATTTTATTATCATTGAGAACCACCAGCATGGGTGTCCTTAAATGTCCTCCATTATTTAAGGCTTCAAATGCGAGTCCACCCGTCATTGCACCATCTCCAATAATCGACACTACTTTAAACTTTTTTCCCGTATGTTTTTGGGATTCTGCAATTCCCACGCCAGCAGAAATGGATGTAGATGCGTGTCCGGCACCAAACACATCATATTCACTTTCACTCCGTTTAAGAAACCCACTCAAACCACCATATTGGCGAATGGTTGGGAATGCATCAAATCGGCCAGTGAGTAATTTGTGAGCGTAAGCCTGGTGGCCCACATCCCAAATAATCTTGTCCGTTGGTGTATTGAAGACTTTATGGAGAGCCACGGTTAATTCTACGACACCTAATGTAGAGGCTAAATGGCCTCCAATTTCACTCACCACATCAATGGTATGGAATCGAATTTCATCGGCCAATTGCTGGAGTTCTTTCGGAGAAAATTCCCGTATATCAGCGGGAGATTTTATATTTGGGAGAAGCTTAAGCTGCATGATGCTGTGGCGTTGGTTTATCCATTAATTGCTTTTTAAAAATAAATTCATGAAATAATGTCACATTATCCAATTCCGGATGAAAAGATAATCCCAAGTGATGGTCTTGCTTCACTGCTACAGGATTCCCTTGATATTTACTAATCACTTCCACACCTGCGGCTATCTTAGTGATTTTTGGTGCGCGAATAAATGTGGATGTTATTTGGGTTGCGCAACCATTTAATTGTACAGGCAATTGATCTGTAAATGAATGTACTTGCCTGCCATAGGCATTTCGATCTACTTCAATATCCAAAATACCCAATGGTTCCACCCTAGAACCAGGTACAGATGATGCCATCATTATTAACCCGGCACAAGTTCCGAGGATAGGATAGTTTTTGGCAAAATTCCGGATAGGTTCATAAAACCCATTTCTTCCCATGAGATCCGTCATTGTGGTGGATTCACCGCCAGGAATGACCAATCCTTGAATCATATTCAGTTCACGGGAATAACGAATTTCCATATTTTGGATTTTTAACAAATCCAAAATATGTATGTGCTTTTCATAATCCCCCTGAAGTGCCAGAACACCAATCATTTTTTACAACCAGTCTGGATCCTTACCAACCTCTTTCCTGGAGGCGTTCACCTTCTGGAATTTCTGACATATCCAATCCTTTCATAGCGGACTGAAGACCACTTGAAATTTCCACCAGTTTCGCAGAATCTTTATAGTAAGTCACAGCATCCACGATTGCTTTTGCCCTTGGGGCTGGGTCATCGCTCATAAATATTCCTGAACCGACAAATACGGTTTCAGCACCCAATTGCATCATGAGGGACGCATCGGCAGGTGTGGCAATGCCACCAGCTGCAAAATTGGGTACGGGAAGTTTGCCTAATTTTGCCACTTGCTGGACAAGGGCAAAGGGTGCCCCCATCTCTTTGGCAGCAGCCATGAGTTCATCCTGACCCATTACCGTTAATTTTTTCATATCACTTTGAACCTGACGCATATGTCGAACAGCTTCTACAATATTTCCGCTGCCTGCTTCCCCTTTTGTTCGAATTAAGGCAGCTCCTTCTCCAATTCGTCTGAGTGCTTCGCCCAAGTTCCGGCATCCGCATACGAAGGGTACTTTATAATCATGTTTCCAAATATGATTATGTTCATCCGCCGGGGTTAGGACTTCACTTTCATCCACAAAATCGACTTCCATGGCTTCCAAGATTTGTGCTTCTGCGAAATGCCCGATTCGCACTTTGGCCATTACAGGAAGTGACACAACCGATTGAATCGCTCTAATCATTTCTGGGTTACTGGCGCGGGCGATTCCCCCTTCTTCCCGTATCAATGCTGGGATTCTTTCCAAAGCCATGACAGCCACAGCACCGGCATCTTCTGCAATTTTGGCTTGATCAGCATTCATCACATCCATGATAACGCCACCCTTTAACATTTCAGCCAAACCAACTTTTATTTCAAATGAGCCTTTTTCAGCCATAAATAATCTCCTCAGAAACTTGTCCGATTTCTTTAATTTTTGTTAATACTTCATCAATAATTTTATCCGGTGTACTGGCACCGGCGGATACACCCACCGTTTCTGCATCTTTGAACCATACGGCATCAATTTCATCTGCACATGTCACTTGGAATGAATGGGCATTTCTTTCTTTTGCTAATGCTGTAAGCCGTTTTGAATTTGCACTGGTAAACGACCCAATCACAATCATTACATCGCATTGATTTGCTAATTCTTTAATCTGGCTTTGGTTCCTTTTTGTGGGATAACAAATGGTATTCACGAAACGTAAATCAAATACTTTAGTCATGATAATGTTAATGATTTCCTGCACATTTTCTATTGTCTGGGTCGATTGGCTCACCACGCCCGCCCGTTTGGTCTTTCGAAGTGTCTGGGCTTCCTCCGGTGAAGATACAATGATTGCATCCTTGACCTGACTGGCTATCCCCACAACCTCGTCATGACCATGGTCACCGATAATGATAATCCTGCGACCTTCTGATTCGAGTTTTTTAACCTCCACGTGGATTTCTAAAACAAGAGGGCAAGTTGCATCTACAATATTGATTTGTTTAGCATAGGCATCATCCCATGTTTCAACTGGGGTACCGTGGGCACGGAAAAGTATGGGTTTATTTTCAGGAACATCATCCAAGGAGTTGATCACTTTTGCACCGGCAGAATCTAAATCTTGCACCACATTCTCATTATGAACTATATGACCAAGCATATATACATCCCCATTTTGTTCTGCTGTATCGTAAGCCAAATTGACTGCATCCCTCACACCAAAACAATATCCTGCATCTTTCGCCAAAAGGATTTTCATTCTATCTTCCCATTTTGTTCTGCCAATGATGCATTGGTAGTAGCCAATACTTTTGATAAAACTTCAGTCAAGGAGCCCTTTGCTAAAGCACCGGCAGCTAATTTATGACCTCCTCCTCCTAAAGATTTGGCAATTCCATTGATGATATACTTCCCCTTTGACCGAAAATTAACCCGACAGGAATTATTATCTTTCTCCACAATCATGACTGCCACTTCTACCCCACGGATTTTCCGAATAAAATCTGTAAATCCATCCACATCCGCTTGGGTGGCTTTTGCTTTATCCATCATGGATTGGTCAATCGTAAACCAGGCCAATTCGCCTGTGTCGTTATATTCAATTTTGTTTAGAATAAGGCCCAATAGTGCGACCCGGCCTTTTGAACTGTTTTCATAAACAGATTGATAAATCTGGGATGTATTCACCCCAGCTGAAATACATTCAATAGCAATTTGGTGACACTTTTGATTCGTATTGCTGTAACTGAACGAACCGGTATCCGTCATAACACCTGTATAAATTCCGACCGCTATTTCTTTCGTCAAGGGGACGTTCCCTGCCTTCATAAAATCATAAACCATTTCTCCCGTAGCAGCCGCATCTATATTAATAAAATTATCTGCGAAACGCCCATCGCTCAAATCCGGGTGATGATCAATATTCACCACATGGATTTTATTGGACTCTAACTGCTCGCCAATTTTTCTGGTACGGCGGTAATCACCCACATCAAAGATTAAGGCTAATTCTACCTTGGAAATCCAATTATCATGAACCTCGGAATTATAGGTTTCAATGACTTGATCTAAATTTAAAAATTCATACTCAAGGGGGAGTTGAGAAATCTGGATTAAACGACAATCTTTCCCTTGGCTTTTTAGGTGATGATACATAGCATATGCACTACCAAGTCCATCCCCATCAGGGTTTTCATGGGTGGACAATAATATTCTTTTCACCCCGTCAATTGTTTTATGTAATGATTTCCAGTCTAACATGATATTTAACAGACCGAGAATTTAGGTATATTATTTAGATTTTATCTAATAATCGCAGAAGAACTGGATATTATTTATCTCGATCCCAAAGGGTCTCATTTTTCCCCTTATTTTGGGTTATATACCGCGCCAAAACAAAAAAGTAATCACTGAGTCGGTTGAGATAAACCAGCCAGTTTCTCACATCCACTCCTGTATTAAGGAGCGATACGCAGGAACGCTCAGCGCGTCTGCATACGACCCGAGCAACATGAATACGAGCAGAAAATTCGTCCCCACCCGGTAGAATAAATTCTTTTAATGGGGGTAATGTTTCATTTATTTTTTCTAAGGATGCTTCTAAAAATACAATTCGATCTTCACTCAATAATTCCATTTCCGATCCAGGCATGGATGCTTCTCCGCCCATATTGAATAAATCCTGCTGAATGGATTGTAATTTCTGAAACAAATTCTTTTCTTTACACGCATTAATCGCTAACCCAAGGAATGAATTCAATTCATCAATATCACCGAGGAAATCCATATTCGGGTGATCTTTGGAAATTCGTTTTCCATCTCCAAGGCCCGTCTCACCCTTATCGCCAGTTTTGGTCGTGACTTTTGAAATCCGCATTGCTTAGAAAAAGAGAATACTCACTACAATAAATAGTGGAATTAATATGGGTAATGACCATTTAAACAGGTAGCCGAAAAAGGATGGCATCTCAATACCTGAAGATTCGGAAATAGATTTTACCATAAAATTGGGTGCATTCCCGATATAGGTACTAGCCCCCATAAAAACAGCGCCGGCAGATATGGCCAACAGTGTTTGAGATAAGTCCCCCATGAGCACAGATGCATCACCTCCAGCTGTATTGAAGAACACAAGATAAGTTGGCGCATTGTCCAAAAAGCTGGATAGAATTCCTGTAGCCCAGAAATACATATAATTAATAGGGCCTGCCTCGTTAGATACTGAGGTAATAACGGAAGACAAGGCACCTGAAGTCCCAGCTTTTAAAATGGCGATGGCGGGAATAATGGTAATAAAAATGCCGGCAAACAGTTTGGCTACCTCTACAATGGGGAACCAGGTATATTCGTTGGCCTCACGAATCTCCATGGATGTGATTTTCCAACTGGCCATTGTGAGGAGTATGAGTAAAACGTCTCTCGCGATATTTTGGAGCTCTACCTCTACATGATATACGCTAAAACTAATATGTGGATGCCAAAACCCACTCAGTAACACCGAACCAATTACACCCACTAATAGCAACAAATTAATGGATCCTTTTATACCCAGTTTTTCATCTGTTTCGGGTACTGGATGGTTTTCTTCCCTGTTATAAAGGAATGTATCCAAACCGAAAAAGATGGTTAACAAACTAACAGCCATGAAGAGCATGGGTAAAAACATCGCAGATGTGGTCCAGAAGAAGTCCACACCTTTTAAGAAACCTAGAAATAATGGCGGGTCGCCTAAAGGCGTCAAGGATCCGCCTATATTGGCCACGAGAAAAATAAAAAATACAATCACATGCACTTTACTTTTCCGATCCTTATTGGCGCGGATAAGGGGCCGAATCAAGAGCATGGCGGCACCGGTAGTTCCCATCCAACTGGCCAATACGGTTCCCAATAAAATGACGCCTGTATTGACAATCGGTTTTCCCACTAGTGTACCGGTAAGCTGCACACCACCTGATATAGTGAATAATGACAATAAAAGAATAATGAATGGTATATACTCTAAAAGTCCAACATGGAGTAATTCATAGGTCGTAATTGATAATCCCTCAACTATTAAAAATGGAAAAATAAGAAGTGAGGCCCAAAAAGCGGAAACTTTTCCAAAATGATGGTGCCAGAAATGGGGAGCCACCAAAGGAAACCCTGCTATTGACAGTAATATTCCTGCAAATGGAATCACCCATAAGATAGAAAGATCCGCCCCATTCAAATGGGGGGCAGCACCATGAACGCCGCCAGAAGCAAAAGCAAAACCAGTGGCCATAAACAAAGTGAGAATTGTTTTTTGTATTATATTTTTCAATTTGATTAATTATATCAGTAGTTCAACAAGCATGGAAATTAAACGGTTCAGAATTTTCATCCTAATTATTGATTTAATCCCCCAATTCAATTTTCTCCTTAAATTCCCTCATGCAATTTTTTCTCGCAATCCTTGTTATCGGTATTGCCATTCTCGGTATGTCTATTGGCGTTATTTTTAACCGAAAGCCTTTGCAGGGCTCTTGCGGCGGTGTAGCCATTGATTGTGTTTGTCTGCGTGGGGGCATCTGTGATGATCCATCCCAAAAACCGGAGGTTCAGTCATGAATGAGCACACCAAATATGAAAAAGTCCGGCGGCGGATGAAAAATAAAATCAGGAGGTAAAGTTTGCCGCTTCAGCTGTGATTTCCAAAAGGAAACCCGGTATAATTCCGAGTATGATCATCATTGCCGCCATTATCCATATTAAGCCGATTACAATTATATTAAAAGACGATATCAAAGCATTTTCTTCCTCTTTCATATACATATTGATCACCAATCGAAGATAATAATAGACTGAAATCAATGTATTTAGAACGGCAATTACCACAAGCCATATATAGCCTTCCGCAATCGCCGCAGAAAAAAGACCATACTTGGCCACAAACCCGGCTGTTGGCGGAAATCCGGCCAAGGATATCATAAATATAGTCATAGCAGCAGCCAGCCAGGGATACCGTAGCCCTAATCCACGGTAATCCTTGAACTTTAATCCATTTTCTTCTCCCTCCACCGCTGAAACAATTGCGAAAGAACCCAGATTGATCACTGAGTAGGTAACCAGGTAAAAGAGAACTGCTGAAATACTGCTTACATTGAGTACTAATATTCCCATGACCAAAAATCCAGCATGGGAAATACTGGAAAAAGCCAGCATCCGCTTCACATTGGATTGAACCAGTGCGGTTACGTTCCCCACGGTCATGGTTAAAACAGCTAAAAGCCAAAAAATGTCCTGCCATTGATAATGCATATCCGCCAGCGGATTATTGAACAAAATTAACAATGCCCCAAAACCAGCAGCTTTGGGTGCCGTACATAGAAATCCGGTTACTGTAGTGGGTGCTCCCTGATATACATCAGGAGACCACATATGGAAAGGTACCAACGCAACCTTGAATGCAAAACCAATAAGCAATAATCCGATACCCAGTACCAAATAGATTTTAGATAGGATATTATCATTTGCGATCGCCAAAAGAATTCCATCATAGTTTGTTGTACCGGTTGCCCCATAGGTAAATGCTGCACCAAATAGAAAAAATCCAGTGGCAAAAGCGCCAAGTAACAAATACTTTAAACCCGATTCATTACTGAGATTATCATGGCGCAGGAATCCAACCAATACGTAAAGTGAGATTGAAAGGAGTTCTAACCCAAGAAAAACGATTACCAAGTCATTGGCACGGGTCATCAACATCATCCCAATAACAGCAAAGAGAATGAGGACGGGGTATTCTCCCCGGGATTTACTCCCTCTTTTTTCCAAATATCCTTGTGAGAAAATCAATGTAATGAGCCCGATAGAAATATAGAGCATATCAAAAAATAACGAAATTTGATTGAGCTTCAGCATTCCTCCGAAAAGAATCTGATTATTACCGCTGGTAATAAAAGCGGCTGCGGCCGACAAAAGTAACCCGAGCACTGCAACCGATAAAATAATCCAGGGGCGCGAAACACGGGCCATTTCCAGCGTTAAAACGGATAATGCAGTAACAGTCAGAATTGTCTCAGGAACAATTCCGATGAAATCAGCCGTTGTAAAGAATTGACTTAAATCCATTAAATCGACTGGGGAGGATTAACCATAATGTAGATCTTGAAAAAAAATCTTTTTAAGCAGTCTATACCCATTTAAACAATGCCTTTATGTACTGAGCGATTGATTCGACAGATTCTTTAAAAAGAACACTTTCAGGATGCAAAGCGTTATGAAGTTGTTCAAGCAGGTGTTCGACTGAAACGTGCATATAACTCAAAAGTAAATCCGGTTGAACGCCGATTAATAATACAAGTAAAACAAGGGGTACAAGTGTTGCAGTTTCTCTCCAATCCAGATCAAAAATTTCGGATTGTGATCCGGAGTTTATTTCATTAAGTACAACCCGGTAATACAACCAAACCATGTAGGTCACGCCCAGAATAACACCAAGAATCGAAAAAACCGCAATGATCATATTGGCCTTGAATGCACCACTAATGATTAGGAATTCTCCAATAAAAGCATTCATACCCGGAAGACCTATCGCCGCAAGTGTAAATATCGTAAAAAACACTGTAAACACTGGAGCAGTTTTTGAAAGTCCACCATAGTCTTCTATCATCCTTGAATGTGTTCTTTCATAAAGCATCCCGATGCAGAGAAAAAGGGCGCCTGTTATAATACCATGATTTATCATTTGGAGGATTCCACCTTCGATACCATTCTGGTTTAAGGTGAAAAGACCAAGCGTCACAAAACCCATATGACTTACACTGGAGTAGGCAATCAGTTTTTTCATATCCTTCTGCATCAAAGTGACATAGGCACCGTAAATAATCGCAGTAACCGATAAAATTAGCAGTGGAATAAAAAGTACCTTCACTGCATAGGGAAACATGGGAAAGGAAAACCTTAAAAAACCATACGCGCCCATTTTCAGCAGCACTCCTGCAAGTATAACGCTTCCGGCTGTAGGCGCTTCTGTATGGGCATCGGGCAGCCAAGTATGAATTGGGAACATGGGCATTTTGACTGCGAATGCTGCAAAAAAGGCCAGGAACAGCCATAATTGAAGTTTTGCGGGATAAATAACTCTGGACAATTCCAATAAATCAAATGTCCTACCGCCAGCGTGGTAAAGGACAATTATTCCCACCAGCATAATCACGCTTCCAGCCAGCATAAATAAGACAAATTTAACTGCTGCATATATTCTGTTCTGACCGCCCCAAATACCTATCAGAAGAAACATGGGTATGAGTGTGAGTTCCCAGAAAAGGTAGAAAAGAAAAATATTCAGTGAGACAAAAATCCCAATCATTGCTGTTTCCATTATCAAAAGTGATATATAAAACGCCTTTATTTTTGTTTGTATTGCCTTCCAGGAAACTGTTACACACAGAATACTTAAAACGGCTACAAGAATTATAAATAAAACACTGATACCATCCACACCGACTTTGTAGTCAATATTCCATGCAGGTATCCATGAATGGATTTCTACAAACTGCATTTTGAAAGTCGTTTTATCAAAATGCTTGTAAATAGGCAATGAAACAATCAATGTAGCAACTGTCGTCCCAAGTGCAAGCCATCTAATAAGTGAATCTCTTCTCATGAAAATTATAATGAGGGCCCCTGCCAGCGGTAGGAATGCGCATACCGTCAGTACAGGATAATCAAGATTATTAATGATAATTCCTTCCATCTCTCAACTATTTATGAAAGCACCATCACAAATATAACCAAGGCTATGAATCCTGCTACCATAAGCATGGCATAATGTTGAATCTGACCACTTTGAGTTTTCTGCATTTTCCTGCTCAATGCTAAGGTCAATTGCCCCAGCCCGTTAAAAGCACCATCAACGATTACCGTATCGATTGTTTTAAAAATCTTAGCGACACCCATGATTGGCTTCTGAATGATATATTCATATATCTCACCAATAAATTTGTACTCAAGATTTGCAAGTGGCTTTGTAAACCGCATGAACACTTTTACCCCTTTGCGGGGAAACCAATCTGTATCCACACTAATCGTATCTTTACACCAGAGCTTTTTCAGCAACAGGAAAAAGCCCAGCTGAGTGAAAAGCAACACCTGCAAAGTCTCCCAGGTATGATAAGCTGTATAGGGTTCAAAATGAAGGGGATATGGAAGCAATGCATAAAGTGGTTTATAAAATATTCCAAGCCCTATGCAGAAAAGTGAGCAAATTACCATAGCGAGTTCCATATTCCACGGTGGTTCTTTGGCTTTAATTCCCTGATCTTTACCAAACCAGATAAAATAGGGAATCTTGAGACCGGTATGGAGAAATGTCCCTGCAGAAGCGAGCATCAGCGCCAAAAAGGCCCAAGTCAAATGCGCTTCTCCGAAAGCAGCAACGGTAATGGATTTACTCACAAAACCGCTGAAAAGTGGAAAGGCCGATATGGAAAGACCACCGATTATTGTATATATCATCGTTCTTGGCATTGTTTTATATAGACCACCGAGTTTCGTCAATTTTGCTGTACCAGTTACATACAAAACAGAACCGGTGCCCATGAATAACAAGGACTTGTAAAGAATATGGCAAAAGGCATGGGCGACAACACCATTAATGGCCATTTGGGTTCCAAGACCAACGCCAGCCACCATATACCCGACCTGGCTGATAATATGATATGCAAGAAGCCTACGGGCGTCATTCTCAAGTACTGCATAAACGACACCGTAGATCGCCATGATTACACCCAGAATAATTAACATTTCGGATCCAGCACTGACCCTAATAAGGGCATAAACGGCAGTTTTCGTCGTGAATGCGCTCATGAAGACAGCACCGGTAACCGTGGCGGCGGGATAAGCATCAGGGAGCCATGCACCTAAGGGAGGGACGGCTGCATTAACAATAAATCCAATTATAATAAGGTATGAAGCAAGGCTTTGAAGGTCAGTTGGCCACCAACCGTGAAAAGGCAAATACTGGATGGATAAATCACCACTTACCGAGTACTGTAATATTATGCCAGCCAACAATATCAGGCCGCCAGCGACATGCCATAAAAGATATCTAAATCCGGAATCAACGGAAGATGGCGACTTTCGAAACCATACCAAGAATACCGAAGAAAAAGCCATCATTTCCCAAAATAGGAATAAAGAGAGAAAATCACCGGCGAATATTACGCCCAGGGATCCCCCAACATAATAAAAGGCAGCAAAATGTTCACCGTCACGCTTTACATGGATAGAATAGATTACCCCTATTATACCCATAATAGTGAATATATAAGCAAAAACTTTACTCAGTTTATCTACTTCTCCAAATGTCAACTTCCAACTGAGAAATTCATATACGCCATAGTTACCAAGGGGCATATTGATTACTGAAATAAAAGCCAAAACCGAAACGGTAAGCATATAGCCCTGCTTCACCTTACCCCTTAAAACTGGAATCAATAATCCGCCCAGAATATAAAATATCGACGGATGAAAAAATTGTATGTTAAAAATTTCACTTATCATAATAATTCTCATCCTGCATAAGGCCGATTCGGCCTATCCATTTGGACACGATAATAATAAGAACACATGCAATAAAACCAAATACAGACCAGAATCCGGGAATTTTATCTCCAAAAAAATGGACTTCATGGCGCGGAATAATTAAATCAAAAACAATGAGTAAAACTAGAATACCATAAGCAAGTTTTTTAGTTACCTTTGTTTTAATCGTTTCTATCAACTTTAATAATTTCATTTGACCACCATTTCAGCTAATCGCACGATAAAGTCGGGATATAGACCCAATAAGACACTAACTATTGCCGTTAGGGTAAGGGGAATCACCAGAAACGGGTTTTCAATTAATTTTTTTGGCTCGGAATTTGAATCATCATTCTTAAAAAACGCCCTATACAAAATGGGAACAAAATATGCCGCATTCAGAAATGAGCTCACCAACAGCACCGTAAGTACTATTAAACTTTGTCTTTCCAAGGCACCGATAACAAGATACCATTTTGTAATAAAACCAGAAACAGGGGGCACCCCGATCATGCTCAAGGTTGCAATTGCAAAAGCGGCCATTGTCCAGGGCATTTTTTTCCCAATACCGTTTAACTGGCTCACTTCCGTCTTATGGGATGAAACATAAATTGAACCGGCACAGAAAAATAAGGTAATCTTAGAAAAGGCATGATTGGTGATATGGATAATCCCCCCTACCATGGCACTGGGTGTTAGGAGGGCAGCGCCCAAAATAATATAAGAAAGTTGACTGATGGTTGAAAAAGCCAACCGCGCTTTCAAGTTATCTCTGCTGAGGGCAAGAATTGACGATGTAATAATGGTAAACGACGCAAAGGTGATCACAAACACATCCACCCCAATATCTATCATCAGGTCTGCACCAAAGACAAAAAAGATCACGCGAAGAATTGTAAAGACTCCCGTTTTCACTACGGCAACAGCATGGAGCAGTGCACTGACCGGTGTAGGGGCAACCATTGCGGCTGGAAGCCAACTATGAAAAGGCATTATGGCGCTTTTAGCGAATCCAAAAAAGAAAAGCACAAATACTATATACAGCAATCCGGGATTTCCTGATTGAACCACCTCCGGGAATATCCCGTCTTTTGAAAAATCGAGTGTTCCTGTCAAGTTGTAAGTCAGAATTATAGCGGCAACTAAGAAGACCTTTGCAGCCCCCAACAGGTAAATTGCATACTTCCGGCCACCAGCTTTCGCTTCCGGGGTTCCCTTGTGAGCCACAAGCGGATAGGTAATAATCGTCAGAATTTCATAAAACAGAAAAATGGTAAACAGGTTTGCTGAAAATGCGACCCCAATTGTGGCGGAAAGCGCGATAGCAAAACAGGCAAAATATCGAGTCTGAGAGTGCTCATTGGTTGACCGCATATACCCAATTGAATAAAAAGAAGTTGCAATCCAAAGTACCGAAGCACCCAAGGCGAATAAAAGACCGAAAGCATCAACCCTGAAACCAATTTCAATCCCGGGCAGTATTTTGAACAAAGTATAGGAAATTACTTTTTTCTCATAAACAACAGTCGGAATCATGGATAAGACAATCAATAACTTCAAAATTCCGGCAATAATGGACCATGATTCCCTCAAGTTCGGTTTCTTCCCCGTGCTAATAATAATTAAAGCACCTACTGAAGAGACCAGAACTGCAAGTAAGGGTTTTATGGATATTATGGTTTCCATAAGGATTTTTAATACTTCATTAAATTAATTTCATCAATATTCACTGTCTGGCGATTTCGGTAGAGGGCGATAATTATCGCTAATCCCACTGCCACTTCAGCAGCAGCCAGGGTCATCACCAGAAAAACAAAGACTTGACCATCTACACTGTTATAGTAGCGAGAAAAGCCCACCAGGGCCAGATTGACCGCATTCAACATAAGTTCAATGGACATGAAGATGGTAATAGCATTGCGCCGTATTAGAACGCCCAAAACACCAATGGAGAAAATGATCATACTCATGGCAATAACATGTTCAAGAGGGACAACCATCATATTTTCCTTTTAGCCAAATACACAGTTCCAATTAATGCAACAAGTAATAAAAGTGACGCAACTTCAAAGGGTAATAAATATTTTGAAAAAAGTGATTCCCCTAAGGAATAAATCCCTCCTGCTGAAAATTTTTCACTTGGCTGATGCAAAACATCTGGACCACTAGCCATAATAAGTAGAATTCCAAAAAAGAAAATAACAACTAAAAATATGGATAGAGCACGTTGTAAATACCGGAGGTTTGGTAAGGCCTCTTCCCGGCCTAAGTTGAGCAGCATGATTGCAAATAAAAATAATACCATAATTGCACCGGCATAAATAAATATTTCCAGTACAGCGAGAATATATGCTTCTAAAAGCAGGTACATAACTGCCAAAGAAAAAAAGCACAGCACTAGTGAAATAGCACTGTATACCGCATTCCGGTTTAATACCACAAAAATAGCCGATCCAATTGCGATGGTGCCAATGCAGTAAAATAATATGGATAATGACATGATTTAGTGGTATTAAGTACTGATGGATGTATTGGGAGAGGAAGCCTGGCTTTGAGATTTCTTGGTATAATAGTTTTGATCTTTGGTTAAATCATACACTTCCAGCAAACCTTCTTTATCAATCAATAAATCATCTCGAGTATAATTGGAAAAATCATAGATTTCTGTTAACTCTATAGCATCTTCCGGACAGGCCATTTCACAAAAACCACAAAATATACATCGCAACAAATCAATATCAAACCGAACTGGGTATCTTTCTTTTCCTTCATCCCAGGGAGATGGACCGGGAATGATATAAATACAGTCCGCGGGACAAGCAGCAGAACACATTTCACACGCTACGCATTTTATTCGCCCTTCCGGATACTTATTTAACCGATGCAAACCGCGATAGCCTTCCGGCGGAATATGCTTTTGGTCCGGATATTGGATGGTGACCTTTCGGCGAAAGAAATGACGCAGGGTAACGATGAGACCCCGCACCATTGCAGGCAGATATAACTTATCCACAAAAGTGGGTTCGTAAGATTTTACAATGGTGCCCATCAGTTTGATGCTTGCAAAGTGAGATATCCGGCGGTGAGAAAAATATTAACAAGGGCTAAAGGTAGCAACACTTTCCATCCAAGACGCATGAGTTGATCATAACGAAAACGGGGGAATGTCCAGCGAACCCAGATAAAGAGAAACAAGAAGAATGCCATTTTCATGATAAATGATAGTACAGATATTATCGTACCCACGATTCCTAAAGATCCTTCATCTAAAAGGGGCACATCCCAACCGCCGAAAAACAGGGTCACCGTTAAAGCTGCAGCGGTGATCATATTGGCATATTCCGCCATAAAGAACATGGCAAACTTCATACTGCTATATTCAGTGTGATAGCCTCCAACCAATTCCTGCTCTGCTTCCGATAAATCAAAGGGCAATCGGTTGGTTTCGGCATAAACGGCTACGAGAAATATGAGAAAAGCCAGTGGTTGCTTAAAAATATTCCAGGATAAGAAGGATCCCTGCTGGTTGGAAATAATATCGTTTAATTTTAAAGATCCCGACAGAAGAATAATACTGACCACTGCCAGTCCCATGGCCAATTCATAACTGATAAGTTGGGCTGAAGAACGAAGACCCCCGAGCAGGGAATATTTATTGTTAGAAGACCATCCTGCCAGGACAATCCCATAAACACTAATACTTGTAAGGGCAAGGATGTATAAAATACCTACATTTATATCAGCCACCTGGAGGGCAATCTCCCGCCCAAATAGGGTAATCGGAGATCCAAATGGAATCACGGCAAACGTCATGAGGGCAGGAATGAGAAGAATAGCCGGAGCTAAAATAAAAATAGGTTTATCAGCTCTGTCAGGAATTATATCTTCTTTCATTAAAAATTTTATACCATCCGCAATGGGTTGCAGTAGTCCTTTCGGACCCACACGGTTTGGACCGACTCTATCCTGTATAAAAGCGGAAACACGCCTTTCCGCATAAACCATCCCCAGCACCCCAAGCATAGTTGCTGTAAATACCAGTAATACCTTCACGCAAATGATAATGAAACCTAAGAAATCCATTAACCACTGGCCTTCCCGTTTAGTGACAGACCGTGGGGTCCTATGCGAAAGAAAGACAGCCCTTTATAAGCTGGGAACACTTCCCCCATTTCCTTCATAACCTCATTTATTTCAGTGAAATCCTGTTCATCTTTATTCATTGCTTTTCTAATCCAAGATAAAATTTTCCAATCTGGTTTGGATTCACCCATTACAGGCAAGGATGGCCGCAACCATTGGATTCTACCCCGGTCATTGGTCATAGTCCCTTCCCTTTCTAAGGGGGCCAAGCCTGGAAGCACAATATGGGCTAACTTGGCTAGGTCTGTCATGGCATAACTCTGGACAATTACAAAATCCATCTTTTCCAGGATTTTCTTCCAGGTATCATCCAATTCACGGTCAACACCATCATCAAGAATATATAAGCCATTGATGGCCTTCGAACTAATTTCAGAATCCAAATCTAACTCTATGATCTCACAGATATCATTCATACCCTTTCGGTTTGGTGAACGGTCAGCACTAATCCGAAAACCTGATGGAAAAGTTATTTCCTCACCTAATATTTGAGGCATTGAACCCCAGACATCCTTGAATATCTGTCCAAGTAAAAAATTGGTTTCATTGGTATGGTACGGAGATGTGACACCAGCGGTTTTGCCATTGGATTTCTCCATTAAATCAGCTGCTTTCTGAATCGCTTCTTCCCAATCGATTGCCTCCCAAGTCTCACCCTTTTGTACCATTGGCTGGGTTAGCCGCTCAATTTCTTCAAAGCGGTGAAAACCATAACGCCCAATGTCACACATAAAATAACCATTTACATCCTGATTTTCCCTCGGCGTTAAACGGAAAACCTGGTCTTTCTGGGAAAATACATCAATGTTGCAGCCTACACTGCAATCCTGGCAAATGGAGGGTTGTTTTTTTAGGTTCCAAATACGATTCTTGTGGATATAATCTGTGCTTAAGAGCGCACCAACGGGACATATATCGGCTACATTTCCCGCCAAAAGATTATCCAATGGTTTATCTTCCAATGCTGCGATTTTGGTGTCATACCCCCG